>JAQTSH010000118.1 GCA_028711405.1 Methanoregula sp. | reverse complement strand
CAAGCTGATCCATATGAGGGGTCCGGGCATATTCGAGCGGCGTCTTTCCTCCCAGTTCCGGGATTGGTTCGTCCGCCATCCCGTCCCCAAGAATCACGATGTACTTCATGATGATGGCTTCCGGGCTCACGAATGACTGCCCAGCATCGCCCTCGTTGCGATCCGGACGCTCTCCAGGGATCCAATAGTGGGTTTCCATCCGAGCGCTTTTAATTTTTCCACGCCGAGCTGCATCCTCGGCACATCGCCCACCCATCCGCGTGTCCCGCCGGTGAACCGCTGGCGGACGTTCGCGAGGTGCATCTCGTCAGCGACGATATCCCCGATCGTCTTTGTATCAATCCAGTCCTCTGAACCAATGTTGAACGTGTTCACCGGGTCGTGTGCATGCGCGACCGCGAAGAGCATTGCATCCACACATGCATGCACTTCAAGATAGGACTTGGTCTGCCGCCCGTCGCCTAATATTTCGAGCTCGGCAGGGTTCTTTCGGAGTTTCCGGATAAAGTCCGTGATCACGCCGTGTCCGCTCCGTTCGCCGATGATATTCGCGAACCGGTACACCCATGACCGCATCCCGAAGGAATGGCAGTAGGCGGAGATCAGGGATTCGCAGGCGAGCTTCGATGCCCCGTAAACCGAGATCGGTTCGAGCGGCGTGTAGTGTTCTGGCGTCGGGATGACGGTCGCCTCACCGTAGATCGTGGATGTGGACGTGAACACCATCTCCGGCACGCCACGGACGCGCATCGCTTCGAGCACCCGGTACGTGGCGAGGATATTGTTCTGTATGGTCGGATCCGGCGTCACTGCGCTCTGCCGGACATCCGGATCCGCTGCCAGATGATAGACCCGGCGGGCGCCGGTGAGCGCGTCCTGCCAGCCATCTGCGAGCAGATCGACCGCGAGCAACCGCACAGTTCCGCACCTGAGGTGCTGGTCTATTGATCTCGAGCCATTGACCGAGAGATTGTCGATCACCAGCACGTCGTTCCCCTGCGCCACAAGCGCATCCACCAGATGCGAGCCGATAAAACCGGCACCGCCTGTCACGACATCAAACATCAATACCTATTATGTGATCCATGCTATAGGATTACTGCTATGTTCATCGGAATTGATCACGGCACGACCGCGATGCGGTTCAGTGGCGGGACGGGACAGTTCAAAATATCACGCGAGGATGCGCGGGCGTTCACCACTGCTGCGCTTTCGCTGATCTGCCCGGTCCAGGAGATTCGTGGGATCGCGCTCTCGTATTCGATGGGTGACGGCATCACGGCGATCACGAATATCCACAAGGTCAAAAACCGTGGGGTCAGAAGTCAGGACGGCGCGGGCAAACATATCGGTGGAGGTACCCGGGTCTTTGACGAAGTGGCACAAAGCGGCATTCCCGCGATCGTGATCCCCGGCTTGCACCGCGGGTCACCGACCGATCCCCGGTTCAAAGCCTATTCCCACCAGGCAAGCCCGGAGAAGATCGGGATCGCTTACGAGGTCTGTGCAGGGTTGGGAGAGGATGTGATCGTCTCAGACGTGAGCTCGAACACGGTCACGCTCCTTGTGACTGCGGGAAAACTGGTAGGTGCGTTTGATGCCTGCTGCTTTGCCCCTGGCACCCGGCACGGTGCGCTGGATGTGGACGCGATCCGGAGGGTGGATGCCGGTGAATGCACAGCGAACGAAGCCTTCCAGCACGCGGGGGTTCACTTTACCCTTCCGGAACCCGAACAACTCCGGACGATTGCCCTCTTCTCGGCGATGGAATGCGCTGCGCTCCTGCTCTTAAACGACCGTGCCCGGCTCGCTCTCGCCGGCACGCTGGCTCCCCTCATCGCCCCGGAGGTAGCGGCGCTTTTGCACCGAGAGGTGACCACGTACGATGAATGGTGCGCCTCACGGGGTCTGGCACGGATCGCGCATGACGTTTTTTTTGGAACTCCGGAGATCCTCGGGCTGAAGACGGATCTCTAGATTTATATTGATTTATCATGTAAGATTACTGGGGATTTTTCTTGAGAGAACTACGTATCCACGGCAGAGGAGGTCAGGGATCGGTCACCGCTGCGGAATTGATCGCTGTCGCTGCTTTTGAAGGCGGCGTCTTTTCACAGGCGTTTCCGGCATTTGGGGTCGAACGGCGCGGGGCACCGGTCCAGGCATTTGTGCGGTTTGATGATAAGACCATCCGGCTCCGGAGCCAGATCTATGAACCGGATTATATCATCGTCCAGGACAGCACGTTGATCAAGGACGTGAATGTGTTTCTTGGCGTGAAAAAGGGCGGGATCGTAATCGTCAATACCGAGAAGGCACCGGACTACAAGGTGCCCGAGGGTGTGAAACTGATCACGATCGATGCGACCTCGATCGCGCTCAAGGTGATTGGGCTCCCGATCACGAACACCTCGCTCATGGGTGCGTTCGCCGCAGCCACCGGCGAGATCAGGTTTTCAGCGCTGGAGAACGCGCTGCGGCACCGGTTCCCGAAAGAACTCGCTGAAAAGAACATCGAAGCGGCACGACAGGCATTTGACGCAGTCAAGGGGGCAGCATAATGGCACTTGCAGTCGGGTGCCGGGCGAGACCCGGCAAAGCCCGTGATAACAAGACCGGTTCGTGGCGGGTCTTCAAACCCGAATTTGACCATGAGAAGTGCACCCAGTGCGGGACGTGCAAGACGATCTGCCCCGAAGGGTGTATCAGTGAGGATACTGATGGCAAATTCATTCCGGATTATCTCTACTGTAAGGGATGCGGGTTGTGCGCCGAGGAATGTCCCGGGGATGCGATTACGATGAAACAGGAGGAGAAGTAGATGCTCGGAATTACTGAAGGTTCGCTCGCGGTCGCTGAGGCGGTCAGGCTCTGCCGTCCGCAGGTCGTCGCTGCATACCCGATCACGCCCCAGACGCACATTGTCGAAGCCCTGGCTGACATGGTGGCAAACGGGAAGCTGGATGCTGATTACATCACGGTGGAGAGCGAGTTCTCCGCACTCTCTGCCTGTCTCGGGGCGAGTGCCGCAGGGTCCCGCACGTACTCTGCGACTACGTCACAGGGACTTGCGCTGATGTTTGAGGTCTGCTTCAACGTCGCCGGAATGCGCCAGCCCATCGTGATGACCATCGCAAACCGGGCGCTCGGTGCCCCGCTCTCGATCTGGAACGACCAGCAGGATTCGATCTCGCTCCGGGACTCCGGCTGGCTCCAGTTCTATGCTGAGGACAACCAGGAAGCGACCGACCTGCACTACATTGCATACCGCGTCGCTGAGGATCCCTCCGTGTCCCTCCCGGCGTTCGTCTGCTTTGACGGGTTCATCCTCTCGCACACGTACGAGCCGGTGGAACAGCTCAACCAGGCTGATGTGGACAAGTACCTGCCACCGTTTGCCCCGACGGAGCGGCTCGATGCCGCAGACCCGATCAGTTTCGGGATGTATGCGACGCCGGAATACTATCACGAGTTCCGGTATGCGCATGACAAGGCACTCAAGGATTCGGCAGCGGTGATCAAAAAAGCAGGAGAAGAGTTCAAAGCGTTGTTCGGCAGGGATTATAGCGCGATGGTGGAAGGCTACCTGCTTGAGGATGCTGAGACGGTGCTCGTGGCGATGGGCTCCATCTGCGGGACGACAAAGGACGCGATTGACGAGATGCGGGCAGCCGGTAAGAAGGTCGGGTTGTTGAAGGTCCGGGTCTTCCGCCCGTTCCCGGTGGGCGAACTGGCAAAAGCGCTTGGTGGCGCTCAAAGGGTCGCGGTGCTGGACAAGAACATCTCGCTCGGGTCGAAAGGTGCGCTCGCGCTCGAGATCCGGGATGCGCTCTATGGCTCCCGTGTGCCGGTCTTTGATTATATCATCGGCCTTGGGGGCAGGGATGTGAGGAAGCGGGACATCAAAGAGATTGTTGCCCGTGCTGAGCGGGGGCAGGGCGACGAATTTTATGGGTTACGTCAGGAGGTGCTCTGAAATGGTCGATAAAAACCTCGAGCTGTTCGAGTGCGGGCACCGTGCCTGCGGGGGTTGCGGCGCAGCGCTTGCCGCCCGGCTGGTGTTGAAAGGTGCCGGCACAAACACGATCGTGGTATCTGCGACCGGGTGCATGGAAGTGTTCTCGACCCCGTATCCCGAGACCGCGTGGAAAGTGCCGTGGATCCATTCGCTCTTCGAGAACGCATCGGCGGTTGCTTCAGGGGTTGTCGCATCCCTGCAGAAGCAGGGTCGTACCGAGAAAGTGATCGTGATGGGCGGTGACGGGTCGACGTTCGATATTGGTATGCTCTGTATCAGCGGCGCGTTCGAACGCGGGCATGACCTCACGTACATCTGCTACGATAACGAGGCATACATGAACACGGGTATCCAGCGGTCCGGCGCGACGCCCTATGACGCCAGTACCACGACAAGCCCGGCGGGGTCGTGCTCGTTCGGGAACAAGCGCCCGAAGAAGGATATGCCGCAGATCCTCGCAGCGCATGGCGCGCCCTATGTGGCGACGGCGTCGATTGCGTACCCGATGGACCTGATGCAGAAGGTGGAAAAAGCGATCAACACGCCCGGTCCCTGTTACATCCAGCTCCACGCGCCGTGCTGCACCGGCTGGGGATTCGAGGGAGATCAGACGGTTGCCATCGCCAAGCTGGCGATCGAGACCGGTCTCTGGGTGAACTACGAGATGATCGATGGCAAGGTGACGAAGGTGAAAAAGGTCGTCCGAAAGCCGGTCGAGGAGTACTTAAAGACCCAGAAGCGGTTCCGCCACCTGTTCAAACCAAAGCGACAGGACGCCGAGATTGCGGCAATCCAGGCAATCGCCGACAAGAATGCCGAGAAATATGGCATCGATATCAAGCTGAAGAAGGAATAATTTTTTCCCTCATCGCTGTTTGCTGTGGGTAAGATGGAAGATTGAGTTAGGACATACATGGAGTCACGGAAACCGCCTTGCCTAGGCGCGACCCGACGAGGCGTCGCGCCGACCCCCATCAGGGGGGAGGAACACTCGTGATGCGGGGGTTTGGGGGCGGCAGCCCCCATTCAACATGATACACGGAAAATATTGTTACCCACTCAATCTAATGATGAGCCCTTTTTTTTCTGTGAGATCGACACGCGGTTTCCTTGCGCTGGACCGGATCCGTCACGGGTCATGGGGTTCGCGTCCACGACAATTTTAATAGTTTACAGTTTGACATTAGTAGGTTACCGGGCTCGTGGTCTAGCGGTATGACGTCGCCCTTACACGGCGGAGGTCGCCGGTTCGAATCCGGCCGGGCCCATCTTGTTTTGAGAGCGTAATGGTCGGGATCGCGTGTACTGTTTTTTGTGCGCTCGCGTGTCCATATGCTCCTGCAATCCCGATGACAAATGGGAATGCCGAAAGAAGTGCATCCTCTTCTCCCGTGCCACATCCGGCGCGGGTACCGCAAGGGTGGTGTCAACGGTATAGATGGGTCCGGGGTACCTCCCGCGAGTTCAGGATGATCGCTCATTTGTCACAAACGAGATTCACGCCTCCGGGTACCATAACCCTTAAGCCCGAATACTCCCTTCATCACATATACGACACCTGACGGATGATGACGG
>JAQTSH010000117.1 GCA_028711405.1 Methanoregula sp. | reverse complement strand
TGGGGTGAAAGCATACCGGAGATCAGCACGTTGGTATCAAGGACAATATGCGGTTTTACCGTGTTACCGCCTCGTCCGTGACTGGCAGATCTCGTGTTCTATCTCTTGATCTGTCAGGGTTTCGAGCCGGTTTTCCCGGGCAGAAATCCTGATCTTTTCCAGCGCTAAAAAAGCACGTGCTCTTCGAAGGCTGGCAAGGGTAACTTCCAGATCTTCACCAACCGCAACAACAATAGCCCGGGGTTTTCCATTCACCGTGATTACCGATTCATCATTCCCGGTTACTTCCCAGAGACGTGCCGGGTTCGAACGGATCTCACGGCTTGAAATAAACTTCATCATATCTCCCACTCGTATCGACTTTCAAATCGTCCTGCATTATATCATACATTTGTTCATAAAAAAGTTTGCGTTCACACCAGCAATGAGGCACACGAGGGGTCATGGATTACGTCCACATCGGAACCCAGAAGAGCTGGTTACCACCCACTATGTTTATCACCTATCCGGTCGATTCCCCCTGCAATCGCCTTTCTCCCGGTATATCTGTAACAGTGTGCGGCAAAAACAACCTCGGTATACGGGAGTCTGGCTTCAAATCTGTGACATCGATTCCTGCCGCATTTTGACGGAAACAACAGATCTCCACCGCCGTGGTTGGTTACCGGCACTTTAAGAAAAAACGGTCAAGGTTCTGTATGAGCGAGTCAATAAAAGTTCTCCAGTCCGGTCTTTGTTGCCGGGGGATGAAGTGATTGGTTGAATTTCCAATAGGACTTACGCAATGGCTTCAAATCGTAAATTTTGGAAATGTAAAATTGTAACCACAACATGACGTAAAATAGATTCAATTGTTAAAAAATCTAAAATTGCGTTCTCGTATCTACTATCCATCGTATCCTGTCTCAAACCTGTCATGAACGCTGTTTACGGCATTGCGGCAACTTGCGGCACGTTGCGGAAAAATGCCGCAAAGAAAAAGGCGCAGCAAAACCTTCAGATTTCCTAAAAAACGAATAATACTAAGAATTAAGTACTAATAACATGTTCATTGCGGAAAATCCGGAATTATGCAGCATCCCTTGCGTACCTGATGTTCCGGGGCATGGTACAGATCCATGTTCCCGCATTCCGCCATCTTCCGCAACGAACAATCGATCTTGCAAATATCCGTCTGATACAGGAATACTGCCCATTTCGGTCTCAAATGGGTTGCAGCAGATTCCACCAAGTTGCCGCAACGTGCCGCAATTCCGCACAACTCCCATAAAATGGTGGCACAATGATCCACACGATACCCGCGGTACATAATGAATACACAGTGTACAAGGAGTCGATCCTAACCTCACTATCCGGGCACGGGATGACTATCACCTCTTTGCCCAAAGTCTAAAATCTGCTATGGAGATCTACGAGAAGTTACGTAATGTGACTTCAAACCCAAAATTTTGGAAATGTAAAATTGTAACCACAACGTAGAGTAAAAGTATATTCAGTTATTAAAAATCTAAAATTGCGTAAGTCCTGTTTGAAACGAATTCTTTCAATTAGCGACTGAAGCACTAAGAAAAATACGGGATAATTATAAGACATACGGGACATGTGAAATGAATGAGACATGCATGGGACATATGAGACATGCATCATACTAAATCCCTGTAGGGGGAACGGGCCAGACATCAGTCGATATTACCTTGAGATTGGAATATCGGGAGCACGATTTTCATTTTCACACCGCATGACATTTTCGCATGGGAGTGACAAGCACTGACGAGTAATCAACCCGCCATAAAAATCAGGAAAAATCGATTGCACCGATGCACGCAATACAGCATCGAGAATGTATTGCGGAGTGTAATGCTCCGTGCATTCATGGGAAAAGATGGTGAGGGGTTCGATCTGTCTGAATTGTATTACTCCAAAACATTCGTTCAACCGGGTTTTAGAAATGTTGGTTAAACATCCCGTTGACTAATTGGGTTTTATCCTGATTCGGAGAAGACCCAAAAATCTATCAACTCATTGTCATCGATGTGATCCGGATCCCGTAGGGCACTCCCCAGGTTCTCCTGGCTTTTTAGATCGTAACTCCCGAATCTTAATTTTGTACCGGGAAACCCCGGCTTAACAATCCTGAAGGGTTATGAATAGATTCCCGGTTTTTCCAACCGATGATCAGGTGGATTTGCCTTGAACCCGGTGAACAGGATCGCGATCGGAATGCCCGTAGAACCAGCGGGGAATTATGCAATGCTGACCCGGAACTGTGAAGCAATATTCTTATCCAATAGAGTGCCATAGTTATCTATGGTCACGACAATCCAGCTCCAACCGGAGACCAAGTCCCGCCTGGATGTCATGAAAGTACATCCTCGCGAGACATACGACGAAATGCTGAACCGCCTTCTGGATATGGCATACGACCCGGAACCTTTAAGCGAAGAGACGCTACAGAAGATTGATGAGGCTGTCGCGGACATACGGGCTGGGCGGTATCGCCCGTTTGATGAGGTCGTCCGGGAACATGGTCTCGAATGATCTGGCAGATTTTCATCTCTCCCGGTGCGGAACGAGATTTCAACACCCTCCCAAAGCCAGACAAACAACGCATTAAAGATGATCTGTATGCACTAGCTGACGAGTTGCAACCTCGAAGGCATCTTAAAAAACTGAAGGGAAAGCGGGATCTTCCAATATACTCTCTTAGAGTAGGTCAGTACCGCGTTATTCTTTCCCTCAATAACGATGTGATGGTTATCTTCGTTATTGAGATGGGGAAACGGAGCAGCATCTATCGGAAGTATTGATCATTACCGTCATCGCCCGCTGGTTATCTCTCCCATCAGATCCTGTCCCGGTGTCTGACCGGGCACCTCCTTCATCTGATATGTGCATCGCCGCAGATCCACAGCACCAGAAGTCGTTGCATCCACACGGTATCTGCCGAGGACTATGAGAAAACCCGAAGTTGCCGCTGTAATCTCCGACATCACACGTTTATTGATATGTTGCTTAAAATTTGACGGACGCGAAGTCTCATTGCACCCAGGCGCACCTTCCATTTACCGTGTTGATAGCACACAACTTCAACCGTCAACAAGAAAAAAAACTCATAAAAATAGAATACCCTCCCCGCCAGAACCCATAAGGGGAATGTGCTGCACAAAAAAGTCACTGCAGCATGAACTATTCGCCTGAATTGTATCGGTGAAGAGGGAACTATCGACAGGATATATCGGGTGTGCGGGAGGGGAAAAAAAGATTTCGAGATCCGGGAACCTATCCCACACACGCACATAACTCGCATAACTCACGATCCTCTGCGATGATGACCGTGCGGAGATCTCCGCAGAGGACAAAAAGAGACTCTTCATTCGAGGTTTTGGCAAGAACACCGGGCACGGGTTGTTCCTCTCACGGGAGATTCGTGCGATCACCGGTATCACGATCACCGGGAACTGTGTACCGGGGAAGGGAACACTGTTTGAGATTGCCGTGCCGAAGGGGATGTGGAGGATGAAGGGAGGATGCGTGATGGCAGAAAAAATAGAAGAACCCAGAAGAGATACTGGTGACAATTGAGGGATTATCAGCACCGTATCTGACACCCCGGTGATTGAAGGGCGTTCTTTGTGGGAAAGTGATGCGATGAGCGAAAAATACCCCCGGGATTTCTCCACAGTAGACCCCCGCCCCGATTTCTCTGCATCTGCCTACCGCCGCAAAAAAATACAAAATACTAATTGCCAATGAGTAACTTTTATTAATTCTGCTCATTAGTAATTAGTATGACATCCCCAGAGATCCTGCGGCACGTCGTTATCCAGCAGAAGAGCCAGATCGAAAAGGGTGGCGTATCTGTTGAACGGTCGATCTTAAAACAGGTACTCAATGCGTTTTCCGACAACAGGGTGCTCGTCCTTACCGGGATACGGAGATGCGGTAAATCCACACTCTTAAAACAGATCATGCGGACCAAAACCCGGTACTGTTATATTAATTTCGAAGATGAGCGGCTGCTCAGTTTCCGTGCAGAAGAGTTCGAGAGCCTCAATGAAGTCTTAATGGAAGTGTATGGGACTCCGGCAACCTATTTTTTTGATGAAATCCAGAACATCGACAAGTTCGAAACATTTGTCCGGAGACTCCAGGACGAAGGGAAAAAAGTAGTCATTACCGGCTCGAATGCATCCCTGCTCAGTAAGGAGTTTGGGACAAGGCTCACGGGAAGATACAAGATCTTCGAAGTATTTCCATTCTCCTTTGCTGAATTCCTCCGCATAAAAAAGATCAGTGTAAAAAACCCTGTGAAAGATTCCCTGTATATCGCAGAAGAGAGGGTAAAACTGATAACCGCTTTTGGCACGTATGTTGAAAGTGGTGGGATGCCCGAGTACCTCAAAAACCAGGACAGTGAATACATAAAAACACTCTATGATAACATCATGTATCGGGATATCATTGCCCGGTACTCCATCCGGAGGCAGCGGCTTGTAAGGGAACTGGTAGGAATCCTTGCATCTGCTATCTCGCTTCCCTTTACCTACAACTCTTTAAAAACGAGTCTCGGGCTTAAAAATGCCATTACGGTCAAGGAATATATCACGTATTTAAGCGGAGCATATCTCTTTTTTGAACTGCTACGGTTTGATTGCTCGGTAAAGAAACAGCTGAATTCCCCGAGGAAGTGCTATAGTATCGATACAGCGTTTTCCAACCTTTGCGGATTCTCTCTCTCACCCAATAAAGGACGGCTTTTAGAAAATATCGTATTTATTGAACTACGGCGCAGGGGCAATGAAGTATTTTATTATTCAGGGAAACGGGAATGCGATTTTATAACAAAAGACGGGCGGAGAATATCCGGGGTAATCCAGGTATGCCATGAATTGAACAATGAGAGCACGGACCGGGAAACTGAAGGTCTCCTGGAGGCTATGACAGCCCTTAACGTAAAAGAGGGCATTATCCTGACAAGCGGGCAGGAAGAACTCCGGACTTCCGGGGATATGACAATTATCATAAAACCGGTCTGGAAATGGCTTCTGGAAGAAAGCACGTGAGTTTCAGGTGTACCTGAAGTGGGAGGTCCTTCGCAATCACCGGCATCACAATCACCGGGAACAGTGTACCGGGGAAGGGAACACGGTTTGAGATTGCCGTGCCGAAAGGGATGTGCCGGTTCACGGGAACCGGGGAGAAATAACAAGTGCCGGGATCAATACGGCTCCAAATCCTCCGCAGGACAAACAGCGGCGCTCTTTTGCGTTGATGACCGGTGAGAACCAGCGTCAGTGACCGCATCGGCACCGTCTGCAACTGCTAATCGATCATAATGTTCAGTGCCAGTCAGGATGTGGCGTGGTGGGAGGTCCCGGCGGTTGCCGTCAGGTCAAGGAGCCGGACCGTTCCAAACCTGCTGGCGAATGTTTGTTCGATATCGTCTTCAGAAGGGAGAAAGCGGCGGTTATCCCGTTTTGGGCAGACGATGATATATTTTGATGCGATACACATTGCAACTTCCCTGCAGGAGATGTCTGAAAGTATCTTACGGGTTTGTTTTTATTAACGGACTTCGGGGATTTTTTTTTAACGACAACA
>JAQTSH010000004.1 GCA_028711405.1 Methanoregula sp. | reverse complement strand
ATAGCGATCCGGATCAGGTGGCAGGCACAGGTCCGCAGGACGCCCCCATGAAACGACCCCGTGTCAGGCACATGGGTGCTCATGCCCGCACCAGTGGCTTTCCGGGATACGCCGTTGGCGGATATGTATGGAACCAAGGAAAATCAATCCGGCTATTGACAGGTAGGTTGGATCCTTCGGGAAAAAGGGTTTGGGATAGTGGTGGATTTTTTATGGTGCTATCTTCCGGGCAGGGAGATACGGATATCCATTTTGCAGACGATGGGATATCGTTCCCATCCTGTTTTCTGGAGTGGTGCCGCAGCTCGTGCTTACAACCCATCATTACCATCTCTCGCTTACGGATCCTGTCCAATCCGAAGGGGTCATCCTTGGACCGAATCGCAAAAAAACCTGCACGAAAATATATAATACATGCAAAATGCACAGTTCACAAGACAAAACCGGGTATCTTGTCCATAATGGTCATGGTGACAGGATCACGAGGGATAGAACTCCCTGAATGGACGGGCTGCGGGAACGAGTGCGGCTCTTAAAACTTCTTTGCCCGCTTCTTCTTTGGATCTGTTGCCATGGACATGATGTCGATGAGATAGTTGCCTTCCGTACCCACGCTGACGATCCGCTCATCGCTCTTTGCCATCTTCTCGATATTGAGTTCATAGGAACCGGGCGCGACAATCCGGATTGTCTCGACCCGGTCGAACATCTCCACTTCTTTTTTGGGGGATGATCCCGTGACCTCGAGCACATCTTCCTTCGATTCGAGCGCAATCTCTTCAATCGACTTCTCTTCGAGTACGTCTTTGTGGATCTCTGCATCCTTGATATAGATGAACTTCTTCCCGCCGCAACTCCCGCACCCCTTTAGGATCTCGGTTGAGCCATCGGGATACTCCCTGCCGCATTTCGTACACTTGTGTGGCATCGTACCCCTCACTTATGCGAAGTTGTCGATCATCATCTCGTACAGCTCTTCTGTGTTCCTGCCTTCCAGACCGGAGATCGCAACCACCGGGTGCTGGGGAAAGGCGCTCCTTATCCGGGCAGGGAGCGCATCAGGAAGATCAATCTTGTTTGCAACAATGATCACCGGGAGGTTGCGGCTCTCAATGATCCCGATCATCATGATATTCACCTGCATGAACGGATCAAGGGTCGAGTCCAGCATATACACCACACCGTTGATATCCTCGCGCAGCCAGTGCATCGCCTCAGCGACACCCTCGGTAGCTTCACGGGCACGGATGATCGCCTCGTCCTTCTCCATCCCGTACTCGAGAAACTCGTGGTAGTCGATCTTGGTGGTGACGCCCGGTGTATCAACGATATCAATCGTGATTGTGCTCCCGTTCGCACCCGAGATCACGACATTTTCCTTTTTTCTCGCACGTCGGGTCTCGTGCGGGATCTCGCTCACGGGACCGACCGCATCGCCCGTCCAGTCACGGGCGATCCGGTTTGCAAGCGTTGTCTTACCCGCATTGGGGGGTCCATAGATACCAATCCGGGTCCGTTTCTTCTTGAAAAACCGGGCGAGAAATTGAGAGAATTGTTTCTTTGCCCTGCCAAAACTCTGGGAAAAAGTCGTCATGAAACACCTCTCTTGTGGTGCAGGATATGCTGGAACAATGAATTCACCAATAACAGATACTAGTGTTTGGAATGCGGTCTTTATTAGGTTTCTCGTACGGTGTACCGTCAGTCACAAGCGCAGACTCCCGCGAAGATTCCGGGTATTACTGTGGCGCATTTGCCCAAAATTTTTCCACAGGCTATAAATATTAGCGGCGGGGAGTATGCTAATTGTAATCATCAGCCAGACACTTCTAGGAGGTGACTCATGAAAAAGACATCCAACGCAATTCGCTTCGAAACCAATGTACCGCTCAAAGAGATCATGCACCCAAATCCCACGACCATCTCATGGGGCTCCACGGTTCACAAGGCAGCAGCCTTGATGTGCCATGACGAAGTCGGGAGCTGCATCGTCCTGAAAAAGAACCTGCCGGTCGGTATCGTGACCGAACAGGACATCAACTGTAAAGTGGTATCAAAGGACAAGAAGCCAAGCAGTGTACAGGTAAATGACATCATGAGCACGCCACTCATTACGGTGAGTGCGGACGGAACGGTAGGGGAAGCTGCACACATGATGGTGAAGCACCACGTAAGGAGACTTCCGGTCGTTGACAACGACAACAAAGTCATCGGCATTCTTGCCGTGCGGGATCTCCTTACAGTTTCCAATGAACTCAATGAACTCCTGACGGATCTTATCGAGATCAACCGTGAGGAGGACGTTGAACCGGGTGTGTGCAACCGCTGCAGTCAGATGTCTGATGATCTGAAGCGGGTAGACAGTCTCATGCTCTGCACCCGGTGCCGTGAGGAGGATAACATCCTATGAAGACAGCACAGGATTTCATGGTTGAGATCCCTGTGCTCAAAGAAACCGACGGGATGACAAAGGCACGGCAGATCTTACGGGATGACCGTTTCCGGGAGGTATACGTCACTGACGCCAGAAAAAACCTCACCGGCTATATAGATATCACTGACGCGCTGCGAGTGACCGCAACCAAGTCGAACGTGACGCTGGAAGGATTTGTCAAGGACGCAACGACAGGCTGCCGTGAAGATTCCGTTGAGACCGTGGCACGGATGATGCGGGATCACCATACGGACAGTGGAGCGATTATCGACCGGGAACGTCATATTCTCGGAGGTGTGCTGCTGTCGGATATCTTTCCGGTGATCATCTCCAGAAACGAGATGCCCGGAAAGGTCGCCACCCATATGACCGGCAACGTTGTCGCCGCGAGCCCGACGGATAATATCCAGAAGATCTATACACTGATCATGGAGAGCGGGTTCACCGCGTTTCCCGTCGTAAAAAAGAAGCACCTTGTCGGGATCATCTCCCGGAGGGACCTGATCAGCTCGCGGGCTGTGAGATCAACCCTTACCGGGCATGCACAAAAGACGGTAGACGACCTGATGAAGCAACCCGTGGTCACAATCACTCCGGATGAACCGGTCAGTAAAGCGGCGAAACTGCTCGTCCAGTATGACGTGAGCAGGCTCCCGGTGCTCGACGGGGAAACCCTGGTCGGCATCATTGACCGGCATGACGTTCTGTCCGGACTGTCATAACCAGAAAGGCTACATAACCGGGTAACAGGAATACCATATGCCCGGCAGATGGCATACATTTAATTTGCCATACATCTCGGGCATCAGACCTAAAGGGAGGTAATATTTTGCACCAGAATGACCGGGGCACAAAACAAGGTGACCGGCTCTTAAAGATGCAGGGGAAATTCGACCGGGGCCCGGTCGAGTTCAAGTCCCATATCGCAGAGCAGGCTGGCGAGATCATGGCGATCGCGACCCGTGAGGTCATATCTGTCCCACCCACTGAGAGTATTATCAGTGCGGTGGAGACGATGACGAAGTGCGGTTTCCGACGCCTGCCTGTGACCGACCCGGGCACAAAGAAACTCCGGGGGATTATCACGTCAGGGGATGTGATAAACTTCATGGGGGGCGGGGACAAGTACCGGCTCGTCCAGGTCCGGCACAACGGCAACCTGCTCGCGGCAATCAACGAGAGCGTACGTACGGTCATGACCCAGAAACCGACCACACTTCCAGCCGATGCACACATCCGTGACGCCCTGAACCTCATTGTCAGCCAGAAGATTGGCGGGATCCCGATTGTGGATGGGACCGGAGTACTTTCAGGGATCATCACCGAGCGCGACGTGCTCCGGGTACTTGCCGCGGAACGGAGCGCCCTTGCCATCGAAGATGTCATGAGTACTGCACTCCGGGTAACATCACCGGATTGCCCGATCCGCACAGTCACGCAGGATATGACGAAGTACCGGTTCCGCCGGCTCCCGGTCGTATCGGATGATGTGCTGTTCGGGATCATCACGGCAACGGATATCATGCGGTATCTCGGCAGCCGCGAGGTGTTTTCCCGCCTGACCGCAGGAAACGTCGCGGAGGTGACAGAACTGCCCGTCCGAACACTTGTCGCAGGAGACCTCTTCACCACAACCCCGGAGAAGAGCGTGAATGACGCAGCACGGGCGATGCTGGAGAAGAACATCGGGGCATTACCCGTGATCGAGAGCGGTCGGTTGATCGGGCTTGTCACCGAGTTCGATCTGGTCCGGGCGCTCGCACAGGAGTGATAGTCATGTTCGCACGAGATGTGATGAGCGCGCCGGTCTATGTCGTTTCACCGTCGGATAACATTGCGTATGCCCGCAACCTGATGGTGAAGCACAAAATATCCCGCGTGCTTGTGATGGACAACGGGAAACTGACCGGTATCCTGACCAAAAAGGACATTGCCTACCGGCTGAAGCAGCAGGGAGCTGCCTGGCGCCGTAGGTCACTCGACCAGATCGCGGTCTCGTCGCTTGCGGTCGAAAATCCGGTGGTGGTGACACCCGGCACCGGCATACGGGGCATCGCGTGGCTCTTTGTTGAGAAGAACATCAGCTGTGTGCCCGTCGTGGAAGCAGGAACTGTCATCGGGATCGTGACGAAAGCTGACCTGATGCGCTCATCGCTGGTGGGATCGTTGGCAGGCACAGTTGGTGCAGCGATGGAGGATGTTGCCACCGTCACCCTGCACCATTCGCTTGACCATGTGATCACGGTCATGAGCGCCCGGAATGACAAGGTGGTCGTGACGAACGATGATGGTTCGATCGCGGGCATCATCACGGAGACCAACCTTGCGTTCTTTGAGGACGCAGCAAAAGGACCCAAAGGGGTGGGTAGAGATGTAGCAAGACAGAGCCAGACACGAACTGATGGGACAGGCGGGCAGATCTCGCTCGCGGTCAACCGGGTGACCGCCGGGGATGTGATGACGAGCCCGGTCGTGACCATCTCACCTGACCAGAAGCTCACCGATGCAATCGCATTGATGAACAGAGAGCAGAAAAACAGCCTGGTTGTTGTTGAGAACAACACAATTTCAGGGATTATCAAACGGGATGATATCATACGGGAAGTGGCGAAATGAAACAGGAACTCTTTGTTAAAGATATCATGGGAAAACCAACGACCATAGCAAAATCGGCAAAGATCACCGAAGCGCTTGACAAGATGCTCACGGAAGGGATCGATCCGCTCATCGCGCTGAATGGCACCACCGTTGTCGGGACGGTCTCCCGGCAGGCAATTGCGGAGAAGCTTGGAAGCAAGCAGAACTCTGCCATTGCGCCTGCTGCCATTCACGTGGCAAGTGTGGTGGCTGAGGACTTTACGAGCGTCTATCCCGACGAGAGTGTCAATGTGCTCGTCCCGCTGCTCCAGCACTACAAACTGGTCGTGGTCTACGACTCGGATCACAAGTTGATCGGTCAGGTGAGTGCCGGCGACCTGTTGAAGAAATATATACCCTATGACGGGATCGAGAGTGCGATGGAGAAAGCCGTGACGATCGATGTGGATGAACGTGTTGTCCACCTGCGGCGCCGGATGCTGGACGACAACATCAGCCGGTTTGTCGTGACGGATAACAATAAGATCACCGGGATCGTGACCGAAACGGATGTGGCAACCGAGCTGCGCAAGTTCCGGGAGTCGGTCCCGGACCAGCACCAGGACCACCGGATTAGGAACCTGCTCGTGAAGGATATCATGAGCACCCCGCTTGTCTCGGTCGACCGGAATACGCACGTATCGGACGTGATCGATATGATGATAAAGAAGAACATCAGCACCGTGCCGGTTACCGATAAGGGCAAACTGGTCGGACTGGTCACACGCCGGTCACTCGTGATGGCGCTGTAGATATTTTAGTTCCTCTTTTTTTTACTAAACCCACGTGAGGTTGTTGCACAGACCTTTACAATTCTGCATTTGGGTTAATTAACATCAAAGATCTCGTTGGAAATTTGTCAAAGACAAAAATATTGTGTGTTTTTTCAAGTGGGTTATTTTTATCGAGTTGTGCAACAGTCTCTCTACCACCTTTGTATACGCTAACATTAACCTTGACCTCGCTCCCCGGTAAAAAACGGCAGGGTTGCTTCGCCCCTACCACCCGACCCGGACCGGGTGACCCCCCCAAAGGTACCCAAGGTGGCACCCCCCTCCCATTGGGAAGACAGGGGGGTGGGGGTCCCTCGCTCATGAAATCCAGGGGGTCCCCCTCCCGATCCCCTTTCTGGGCGATGACCTGAGTTCAGTCTCCGACGTAAACCCGTGCCGGAAAACGGGAGGGGGGTGCCACCTTGGGTACCTTGGCAGGGGTGCACCCGGTCCGGGTCGGGGGGTGGTGCCGGACCACCCCTGCCCTTTTTTACCTGGGGGTGGGTGAAATCCCTCACCGGAAAAAGGTGGGAGGGGGTCTTCACCACAGCCGGAAAAAGTGGGGGGTATGGGTGGATCGCCCCATCCGGGTGACACAGCCGGTTGACTCTCAGACGTGAAACTGTGCCAAGAAAATGGAGGTGGGGTGCCCCCAAGGTCACCTTGGGTGGGGGTCACCCTTGTTGGGTCGGGTGATGGGGTCGGAGGACCCCAGGCTCAAAAAAAGGGGGAGGGGGGTCTCATATCAGCGGGAAAATTGTCGATGACTGGGGGGTCCCTTTGGGTACTGTGGCGGGGGTACCGGTCATTGACTGGTGACGCGAAGGTGGGGGTACCCCCACCCCCCAGGAGCGCCGGACAGGCACCCCCCTCCGGTCTCATGAAGAGGGGGACCCCCCCTATCCGAAAGGGGGTGAGGGAGCTCTCTGCCATCCGTGTATATTTTATCATTGACACTGGCAGGTGTCACAGGTGCAGTTTAAAAGATAGACTGGGACGAGGTTTTACCAGGTTTAGATCGGCGGACTCACGATACAATTATGACTAAATACACATACATACACAGGAATAATCATGTCCACAAAAACCATCAGTATTACCGTAGAAGCATATGAGAGGTTGAGGGCATTAAAGCAAGATGAAAAGATGAGTTTCTCCGAAGTGATAGTAAAATATTATCCGGTGAAGCGGAAATTATCTGACGTGCTTGCTGAACTCGGGGACTGTACCGATCTGGCTGACACAATCGAGAAGGTCTCAAGGGAGATGCGGAAAGGGAAGATGCGAGAGGTCAGGTTCTAAAATGCCGATTGCCGATACTGCATTCCTTGTTGACCTGATGAAGAGAGACCTTGGTGCACTTGAGCGGTATTCGGATTTTGAACAGCAGGGCATTGCACTTTCCACAACCGCAATAACCGCCATGGAGTTATACAAAGGCGCATATGTTTCCGGGAACAGTAATAACCTAATAAAGGTCAAAACAATCCTGGAATTATTTACCCTTTTACCTGTTGATGATAATGTATACGAAGCCTACGGCAGGATTGCGGCAGGCTTATGCATTCTGGGTAATCCGATCGGGGATTTCGATGAAGTGATCGCTGCAATTACTCTTTGTAATGATGGGGAGATTGTGACCCGTGACCGGCATTTTGAGAAGATCCCGGAACTGACAGTCATAAGATATTGATTTTTTTATTCGAGGGTATGAAAAATATTTCACGATAGTCTGCCCGGTTGAATGGTCTTTTGGGTTCCGGTAATCATCCCTGATCAGGTACGATAGTGCCTCATACAGTACTCCTAAATGAGCGATGGGGGTGGGGTCGGTTAAATTTTGGACAAGGGATATCGAACCGCCTCTCGCTTTTTGGTGTGGGGATGTGAGGGGGTACCATTCCGGGAAAGAAATAGGCTCCCACCCCTTCGGGTTTTCCGGTTCCGGAATGTATCGATTCGTCGTGAGTTCCACACGAAGGCAAGCTTGGGCTCATGCAACCGGTGGGAGGCGGATATTGCTTACATCATCATACGGGTTTTGACAGCGCCCCGCGTTCCGCAACCGCGCACGAAAGCCACCCGGAGTCTGCGGTAGGGAAGTACCGTGTGCCGCCAATCCTCTGCCGTTCCATGTCTGACATATCATAATACCGGCAGGTGAAGGCAGGGGACAGCATCGCAGGGATCTCGTCGCGCGAATAGGTGGTCATCTGGTCATACGCGATATGATCCCGGACGTGCGAGAAGATCTCGTAAGGGATGAAACGACGTTCGTCGCTGATCAGCCGGCAGGGTTTGAGGTGTTCGAAGACGATGCTCTGCGACAGAGAGAGAGATGAGAGCGTGTCAAGTATCTGCTCCATGCCGGATCTGCGGATATAGTAGGTGAGACCTTCCA
The DNA here is from genome assembly GCA_028711405.1 of Methanoregula sp. Taxonomy (GTDB): domain Archaea; phylum Halobacteriota; class Methanomicrobia; order Methanomicrobiales; family Methanospirillaceae; genus Methanoregula. Next base: position 16,237 of record JAQTSH010000004.1, on the reverse strand, counting down.
TCACAACGATGAGACGCGGGAGTCCTGTCCCGTCCTGTTCCGGGAGGAGCGCGTCCATAAGCGCGCCCGGCTCGGTGATATCTGCTTCGATGCAGGAGATCCACCCGGACTGCTCCGGCACCAGTTCCTCATATAATTCGTGCTTCCGGCGCATCCCCGCGAGGTCGATCTCGATGACCCGCCGGGTATCAGACAGGAGCGGCACCATCTCAAGGGCGAGCGGAGAGAAACCGGCGCCGAGGTTGACGATGGTGACCGGTGAATCATCCTTGACCGTGAGCGCTTGAACGGTCTGACTGATGAAATGTTTCCGGTTGATGATCACCTCATGATACCAGGGGCAGATGCGGTCATAGCAGCGCAGCAGTTCCTCACCGGAAGACAGGTCAAGACCATTCACGTAAGCGCGTGTCAGGGGTTTTGTGCGGTAGTATTCGCTCGCCCAGAGCATGACCAGCGCGGCGGTATCGGATACCGGGTATAATTCTTTCTTGGATTTCATCACATCACGTCCTCGCATCGTATCTCCCACTGACCCGTGGGCAATAATACTATCAGATTGGCAATTGGGGATGGAATAATGTTTCCCGGTTGCCTCCGAAAAAACCGTTCAGTCATTCCCTCTCCCGCAGAAAATGTAAGATGGGCTCTTGTTGCATCGCAGGCATCTGCATAGGTATGCACCCGGTATCCACTGGGGCACCTCCGGGGGGTCACCTCAGATCTCTCAGATCCCACCCACATCCGATACGATTGGGTGAACCGCGAAGATCGGGAGGGAAAAGGGGATCGGCACACTATTCTGGAGATCCTCATGTTCCGGAATCTTCTTTGTATCAGACCGCTAAACTCTGGGGATGAATCAGGACCGGGCACAGGAACTACGGGAGTTGCTGAACAGTCCCCTGGTGGGTTTCGAGGATGTGAGCGAAGAAGCACTAGCCCGGTACGACCAGGCACTCACGCACAGTTCCTTTGCCAGTGAGGAGCAGCAGCGCGGTATAGAGACCGGGGACTATGAACAGCTCGAGTTTCTGGGCGACTGCATCCTTGATTTCATCATCGCTGAAGAACTCTTTTCATCGTTCCGGCTCCGTGCCCGTTCACTCCACGACCGGTTCCCGGACAAGACCGACGAATCGCTCTTAACAGATATGCTTCACGATATCACAAACGACCGGAAACTCGCAGAGATCGTTGTTGCCAACCGGATCTTCGACCCGTGCATCCGCCGGGGATCCGGTCAGGAACTCAACGACTCCATCCGGGCGGGGGCGCTCGAAGCGTTCATTGCAGCGGTGTACTATCACAAAGGGTTCACTGGTGCGCAGCAGCTGGTCCACCGGTTGTTCCGGCAACGGATCGAGCATGCAGAACCCATCACATCCTGGAAGAACAAGCTCCAGGAATGCGTCCAGAAAAAGTTCCAGCCCCCTGATGTACGTACTATACTACAGTACCATGAACCCGTGCCGGAGAACGGAAGCACAGCAGTCTCAGTACAGGTCAGCGTCAATGGCATACCCTGGGGCGTCGGGCGGGCGGGATGCAAACGCGACGCGGAGATCGCAGCGGCAAAGAACGCATACGAGACGCATTGCCGGAACACGGGTGGGCACTAATCACGCCTTCCCGCGTGGCATACAACGGTCTGGCAGGAAAATTCAAAGCCGCACCACCACAATGCAGCGAACGCGAAGCCCATCCAATGTGATGCCGGGAAGCCAAACACTTATTACTCCCACCCTACCATATTATAAAGCACCATTCATGGAGCAGTGGAGATCCACTGCGAGTGTCTGATAAAGATGCGAGATTCCTCTGTTGAGGTAGCCAAGCCTGGTATGGCGCAGGTTTGCTAAACCTGTGTCCCCTTGGGACTCGAGGGTTCAAATCCCTCCCTCAGCGCTAAAAAGAGAAAATCTCACAATCGAGGGGATTGGATGGCTCAGGAAGACGAAATAAAATACTTTGTACGGATCGGTACAACCGATCTGGACGGGACGAAATCCGTGCGGGTAGCCCTGACTGGCATCAAAGGTGTCGGCAGGCATACCTCCACGGTTCTTTCCCGTATGGCGAACGTGGACGAGTATGCATTGCTCGGTCGCATCGATGAAGAGTCAGTAAAACGACTCCGCACCGCTGTCGAGCAATACACAACGAAGATCCCGTCATGGATGGCGAATCGACCAAAGGACGTCTACACGGGCGAGTCAAAACACCTCCTTGGTTCCGATCTTACCCTCATACAGGACGAAGACGTCAACATGATGAGGAAGATCCGTTGCTACCGGGGTATCCGGCACGAGACCGGTCAGAAAGTCCGCGGACAGCGAACCAAGTCAACCGGGCGTACCGGCATGACGGTCGGTGTGAAGAAGAAGAAAGAGGGAGGTGCGTAAACCATGGGATACCCAGGTAAGAATCACAAGGCGTACCAGACCCCAAAACGCCCATTCGAGAAGACACGGATTGAGGATGAAACCCGCCTTGTCATCGAGTACGGGCTGCGCAACAAGCGCGAGGTCTGGAAGGCGCAGAGTATCCTGCGGAAATACCGCAAGGCAGCCCGAAGCCTGCTCGCCCTCATTTCGAGCGCGACAGACCGGAACGTCGTCGATGCAAAGAAGACTGAACTGATCAGCCACATGCAGCGCGCCGGACTGCTCGGACCCGATGCGGACATCGAGAACGTCCTCTCGCTCAAGGTGCAGGCACAACTCGAACGCCGGCTCCAGACCCTCGTCCACCGGAAAGGGCTTGCACGGTCGCCAAAACAGGCACGGCAGCTCATCACCCACGGACACATTGCAATCGCCGGAAGACGTGTCAACATACCGGGTTACCGTGTAACCCGTATCGAAGAGCCCCAGATCTCCTACTACGGCAAATCACCGTTCGTTGCAGATTCCCACGCGGAGCGCACCCGTATCACCAAACCCGCAGGAGTGAGATAAGATGGCAGCAAATGAGAAGGAGAAGTGGGGCGTTGCGCATATCTTCGCCTCGTTCAACAACACGATCATCACCGTGACCGACCTATCCGGTGCAGAAACCGTCACAAAGTCAAGCGGCGGCATGGTGGTCAAGCAGGACCGGAACGAGAGTTCCCCTTACGCTGCGATGCAGATGGCAGGCAACGTCGCTGCAATCGCCCGCGAAAAAGGCATTGTCGGCGTTCATGTGAAAGTCCGTGCACCCGGTCAGGGCAAACAGCGCAGCCCGGGACCCGGTGCCCAGGCAGCCATCCGGGCACTCGCCCGCGCCGGCATGCGGATCGGTCGCATTGAAGACGTTACACCAATTCCCCACGACTCGTGCCGCCCGAAAGGTGGCAGACGCGGAAGGAGAGTGTGATGGAGATCGAATTCGCGAGTCTGGACGATACCCTCGCACGATTCACCCTCTCGGGGGCGAGTCCGGGGTTCGCCAACGCGTTCCGCAGGGCAATGATCGGAGAAGTGCCGACCCTTGCCATTGAAGATCTGCGCATCTATGATAACACGAGCGCACTCTTTGACGAAATGCTGGCGCACCGCATCGGGCTCATCCCCATAAAAACCGACCTTACCACCTACACGACTCAGGACAAATGCACGTGCGGCGGGGCGGGATGCCCCAGCTGCACGGTCACCTTCACGTTGAGCGTTGAAGGACCAAAGACGGTCATGTCGAGTGACCTGATTCCCCAGGACCCGAAGACGACCCCGGTGTATGATAATATTCCCATCGTGAAACTCGTAAAAGGGCAGAAACTCGTCATCGAAGCGCGTGCGATCCTCAATACCGGAAGAGAGCACGCGAAATGGCAGCCAACGCTCGTGTGCGGGTACAAAAACTACCCGGTTGTCACGATCAGTGATGCATGCGACGCGTGCGGCATGTGCGTGGACGAATGTCCTCGTCATATTATCGGAGTGAAGGGTAAGAAAGTTCAGGTAATAGACGGCAAACTCCCGGACTGTTCCATGTGCCGGCTCTGTGAGAAGGCATGCATGGCAAGTGGGATCGGGGAAGAACCCGCAATCAGGATCTCCGCAGAACCCGACCGGTTTATCTTTGTGGTCGAGAGTGACGGGTCACTGCCCGTAAAGGAGATCCTGGAACGGGCGCTCATCTATATACGAGATCAGGCGAACGAGCTGGAGACGCAGACAAGCGAAATTTCAGGGGAGGAGAAGAAATGACAAGAATCGTGGAGAAGACGAACCCCCGTCTTACCAACCTCATTCTAGCCTTGAAGAACAAGTCACGGGAGAATGAGGCAAAGATCTGGCGCGAGATCGCAAGCAGGCTGGAGACCCCGGGCAGGAATTACGCTGAGGTCAACCTGTCCAAGATCAACCGCTATGCCCAGGACGGGGAGACGATCATCGTCCCCGGAAAGGTGCTGGGCAGCGGCGTGCTGGAGCAGTCCGTGAAAATTGCAGCGCTGAACTTTTCAGAGTCTGCAACCTGCAAGATCAGGGACGCAAAGGGACAATGCATGACGATCGAGCAGCTCCTGCAGGACAACCCGAAAGGCAGCGGTGTCCGGATCCTGAGGTGAGAAGAATATGGTAACAGTAATCAACGGCGACTCGCTCATCCTTGGCAGGCTTGCAAGCATTGTTGCACAGCGGGCTCTTGCCGGGGAAGAGATCGCAATCGTGAACGCCGAAAAGGCAATCATATCCGGCAGCCGGGAACGCGTGCTCGCGAACTACAAACACAAGAGGGAACGTGGTGCCTCCGGTGATCGTTGGGGTCCATTCGTCCCGCGCCGACCGGATCACCTCATGAAGCGGACGATACGGGGCATGCTCCCGTACAAGCGCCCTCGTGGCGTTGACGCCATGAAGCGGATCAGGTGCTATGTCGGTATCCCCGTCGGACTTGTTGGCAAGGAGATGGAAGTTCCCGAAGCAGCGCACATGGACCGGCTGAACAACCCGCAGTATGTCACGCTCGCTGCGGTCAGCACCTCGCTCGGAGCGAAGTTCTAAGGTGGTCAGGATGGTAAAGATCATAAACACAAGCGGAAAACGCAAGACGGCAATCGCACGGGCGACGTTAAAAGCAGGCAAAGGCGTGATCCGGATCAACTCTGTGCCGCTCGAACAGTACGGCAGCGAGACGACCCGTATGAAGATCGCTGAACCCCTGCTCCTCGTCCCGAACGCGACGAACGACATCGACGTTACCATCGACGTTTTGGGCGGCGGTGTTATGGGACAGGCAGAAGCGGTCCGTACCGCGCTTGCCCGTGGTATCCTTGAGTGGACAAATGATCCGCAGATCAAGGATATCTTCCTCAATTACGACAGAACGCTCCTTGTGAACGACTCGCGGCAGAAAGAAACGAAAAAGCCGCACGGTCGTGGCGCAAGAAAGAAATTCCAAAAGTCTTATCGTTAAGACAACAGACATATTGAGAGGTCGAGAATCTTGATACCCGTACGATGTTTCACCTGTGGAAAACCCATTTCCACAGCGTGGGAAGAATATAAGGCGCGGCGGGGGAAAGGCGAGGATCCTAAACAGATCCTCGACGATCTCGGTATCACCCGATACTGCTGCAGGCGCATGCTTCTCACTCACAAAGAGATCATTGATGAGCTCAACCCATACCAGTAAACGACACAAGAACGCGGGGTCGTAGGGTAGCCTGGTCTATCCTATTGCGTTCGGGACGCAGTGACCTGAGTTCAAATCTCAGCGACCCCATTTATCCAACTACCAAATTTTGACTAAACCATTTTCGAGGACAAGAATGCAGACGCAGGCATACACCCGGTACGAACGGGCGCGGATTATTGGAGCAAGGGCTCTGCAGATATCAATGGGTGCTCCGCTACTTATCACAACTTCCCGGATCGATCCCCTGGAGATCGCGATCGAGGAGTTCAAAGCGAACATTATTCCCATTACCGTAAAGAGGAAGTAAAAGGAGAGATACCGTATGACGACGATTGAAGCAATCGAGTTGCGGGCGATCCTTGACAGCCGGGGCAATGCCACCGTAGAAGCAGAAGTGCACACGGCAACAGGCTCCGGTAGATCAGCAGCACCAAGTGGAGCCAGTACCGGATCGCGCGAGGCAAAAGTCAGACCGACCCAGGATGCGATCGATAATGCCTACCAGAACCTGCTCCCTGCCCTGATTGGGATGGATGCATCCGATCAGGAAGGATTTGACGGGCAACTCTGGGACATTGACGGCACGAGCGACTTCTCCGGGATCGGAGCCAATGTCGCTGTCGCACTCTCGCTTGCGAACGCAAAAGCCGCCGCGTCTGCACTGGGGATGCCACTCTTCCGCTATATTGGTGGAGCGTTCACGAATGAGATGCCCCTCCCGTTAGGGAATGTGATCGGGGGCGGGGCACATGCGGCAAATGCAACTGAGATCCAGGAATTCCTGGTTGTCCCCGGTGGCGCAACGAATGTACAGGATGCGGTGTTTGCCAATGCCGCCGTCCACCGGAACGTCAAGGCGCTCCTGACAAAACGCGGGATTGCTGCCGGCAAGGGTGATGAGGGTGCGTGGGCACCGCAGATCGATGATGCCCTCGCATTTGAGCTCATTGCCGAGGCGACCGGACTTGTCGCCGATGAGATGAATATCTCTGTTGATATGGGGATCGACGTTGCGTCGAGCCAGATGTGGAACGGGGAAGGCTACAAGTACCGCGACCGGGTCCGCTCAACTGAAGAGCAGATCGCATATATCGCGGAACTTGTTGACCGCCACGACCTCGTCTATGTTGAGGATCCCCTCCATGAAGAAGACTTTGACGCGTTTGCAGAACTCAATGACCAGGTCGGAAACCGGTGCCTCGTGTGTGGGGATGACATCTTTGTCACACAGGTCGACCGGATCCAGCAGGGTATCGAGCTTGACTCGGCAAACTGCGTGCTTATAAAACCCAACCAGGTCGGGACGCTGACGGACACATTCGATGCAGTCCATCTCGCCCATGCAAATGGTCTGGACACGGTGATGAGCCACCGGTCCGGTGAGACGACCGATACGACCATTGCGCACCTTGCCACCGCATTCTCCTGCGTTTTCTTAAAATGCGGAGTTGTGGGCGGAGAACGCATCGCTAAATTAAACGAATTAATACGCATAGAGGAACAGCTATGACCACAGTAAACGAGATGGAAATCGAACTCAAAGAACCACTCATCCCCGTCGAAGAATACCTGGCGGCTGGGGTTCACATCGGCACCCAGCAGAAGAGCGAGGACATGAAGAAGTTCATCTACCGCGTCCGCGGCGATGGACTGTATATCCTGGATATCCGGGAGACTGACGCACGGATCAAGACCGTCGCGAAATTCTTAAACCAGTACGAGACCCCCAACATCCTTGTGGTGACGTCCCGGCAGTACGGACAGTTCCCGGCAAAGAAGTTTGCCGATACGATTGGTGCGATGTCGGCAACCGGACGGTTCATCCCGGGACTCCTGACGAACCCGGTCCTTGCGAACTACATCGAGCCGACGGTCATTGTTGTCACTGACCCGATTGGTGATGCACAGGTGATCAAGGAAGCCGTCCAGTGCGGTATCCCCGTCGTGGCACTCTGCGACACGAACAACATGACGCAGTTTGTTGACCTTGTCATCCCAACGAACAACAAGGGCAGAAAAGCACTCTCCATGATTTACTTCCTCTTAACCCGCGAGATGCTCCGGCTCCGTGGGATCTCGACGGCTCTTACCCAAGAGGACTTCGAGACCGATATCTGATGTGGTCAGTCCCTTTTTTTAGGTGACCGATCGTTAGATATAACAGGACGACCAGAGGGTTGATCCGATGAAGATGCGTTCTTGCGCTGTGGCGGGTATGTTTTACCCGCGGGATCCCTCCCACCTTGAGCAGCTCCTAGAGAAATTCTTCTCCGGAGCCCGTTCGGGGGGAAATGCCCTTGGGGTCGTATCACCCCATGCCGGCTATATCTATTCAGGACAGGTGGCTGCCTGCGCATTCGCTGCAATTCCTTCCGGATTTTCCGGGACTTTTGTTCTTGTCGGACCGTCTCACCGGGGGTATACCACCTGCGGTTCTGTGATCCCGTGGGAGACACCCCTCGGGGTCGTGGACACGGATGCGGATTTTGTCAAAGCGCTGGACATCGAGATTGACGAGTTCTCCCACCGGGATGAACACTCGATCGAGGTGCAGGTCCCGTTCGTGAAGTACCGGTTCCCCCGTGCACGGATTGCACCTGTCATGATGGGCGTGCAGGATATTTCCGGCGTTGCCCCGCTTGCCGGGAAGATCGTCGATGCTGCCCGCCGGACAAAACGGGAGATCCGCATTATCGCATCAAGCGACTTCTCGCATTATGTGCCGGAAACACGGGCAAAGACCGAAGATCTGTACGCGATCGAAGCGTTGCGCACCCTGGATGTGAAAGAGTTCTACCGGCGGATCGAGGAACGAGGCGTGTCCGCCTGCGGCTATGGTCCGATCTCTGTCATGGTTACAGCATGTAGCATGCTTGGGGCAACGAAGGGAGAACTGATCCGGTACGCGACCAGCGGGGATGTGACCGGAGACCACCGCGAGGTCGTGGGGTACGCAGCCATTGCGGTGATGTAGGTTGGCAACATGGAGTGCGCCGGGTAAGGTGTTTCTCTTCGGAGAACATGCGGTCGTGTACGGCAAGCCCGGTATTGCGATGGCGATCAAGCCCCGTGTCTTTGTGACGGTCCGGAATACCACGCGCCCGCAGCGGGCGAGATCCCCGTATATCGACGGGTGTTTCGATATGATGGACGTGACCGGGAGCGTCTATATCAACTCCCAGATTCCCAGCTCATCGGGTCTGGGGTCATCTGCCGCAGTGACAGTTGCCACCCTGTCCGCAATCAACGACGAGTTCGGGAAGGAGAAGACCCGCGAGGAGATCGCCAACATGGCATTCGAGATCGAGAAACAGGTGCAGAAAGGGCGGGCGAGCCCAACGGATACAACCGTCTCCGCATACGGAGGGATCGTCCTTGTCACCGGTAACTCCCGAAGACGGCTCCCGCCCCAGAATATGCACCTTGTCATTGGCGATTCCCTCGTCTCGCACAGCACGTCAAAGATGGTGGAGCAGGTCTCCGAGTTAAAGCGAATGCACCCGGAGATCGTTGATCCTATCCTCTCCGCGATTGAAGGGGTAAGCCTTGCTGCCATCCACCATCTCACCAACCCAAAAGAACTCGGGCATTACATGAACATGAACCACGCACTCTTAGATGCGCTTGGTGTCGGGCACCCCCAGCTCTCCCGGCTCGTCCTCGCCGCCCGGTCAGCGGGGGCATTCGGGGCAAAACTCACGGGAGCCGGTGGCGGAGGGTGTATGGTTGCTCTCTGTCCCCGCCAGCACAAACAAAGGGTCGCCGGTGCAATCGAAGCCTGCGATGCACGGGCGATCATGACGGGTATCGACACAGAAGGGGTCAAAAAGGAGCGGAATGTCTGACCTTACTTTTGTGAAACTTGGCGGGAGCGTCATTACTGACAAAAGCTCAGATTGTGCCATCGACCGTGAACGACTGGCTTCGGTCGCGCAGGCGATTGCGAGTGCACACACGGAACGGATCCTCATCGTTCATGGCGCCGGATCGTGCGGGCATCCCGAAGCGAAACGGTACCGGCTGGACGTGGGTGCCACTGCCGGTCAGACCGAAGGTATCGCGATCACCCACCGGGTGGTCAGCGGCTTGAATGAAGAGGTCGTCCGGGCACTCCGGGAGTGCGGGGTGCCGGCAATCGGCGTTCACCCGTTCCATACCGGACTCGCGGATAACGGGAGGCTTGTCGCATTCGAGAGCCGTCATATAACAAAGATGCTCGATCTCGGGATGGTCCCTGTGATCCACGGCGACGTGGTGATGGACCTCTCGCGGGGAGCCTGCATCGTATCGGGCGACCAGCTCGTGCGGTATCTCGCTGTGCCGTTGCAGTGCAGCCGGGTAGGGCTCGCCACCGACGTACCGGGAGTGCTGGATGGAGGGCGCGTTGTCCCTGAGATTACAAAGAAGACAGCGCCTGCCCTCCAGATCGGCAACTCGTTACATACCGATGTCACCGGTGGAATGAGAGGGAAGTTAAATGAACTGCTCGAACTCGCAGACGCGGGTATCGGGTCAGACATATTTCATGTCTCGCAGCTCGGGGCGTTCCTTGCCGGGGCGAACCACGGCGGGACACGAGTGAGAGTCGGGTGAAGTGATGGGAGACAAGAAACGGTTTACATCGTCGCGCAAACTTGATCACCTGCGCATCTGTGCAGAGGAAGCGGTTGAGGCAGGCGATGCCGGATTCGGGGATATCAGGTTTGTCCATGACGCACTGCCGGAATGCGATATGGGTACCATCGACCTCTCCACCCGGTTTCTGGACCACCGTGTCGCCTCCCCGCTCTTCATCTCTGCGATGACCGGCGGTCATCCCGGAACAATTGAGGTGAACGCCCGGCTTGCCCGCATGGCTGAACGCTTCGGCATCGGCATGGGCGTCGGTTCACAGCGGGCAGCGCTCGAGAACCCCGCGCTTGCAGACACTTTCTCGATCGTACGGGACGAAGCCCCGCATGCGTTCCTTGTCGCAAATCTCGGCGCAGTCCAGCTCCGGGACCACGGGAACGGGTGGGCGGAACAGGCAGTGGAGCAGATCGACGCGAATGCGATCGCGATCCACGCAAACTTCCTGCAGGAAGCGATCCAGCCGGAAGGCGACCACAATGCGATCGGGTGCCTCGCCGCGATTGAATCGCTCTGTGCAGAGTCGAAGGTGCCGGTCATTGTCAAGGAGACCGGCTGCGGGATCTCCGCGAAGACTGCCCGACAGTGCTGGGGAATCGGTGCCGGGGCGATCGACATTGGTGGCTGGGGCGGGACATCCTGGGCAGCGGTCGAGAGCGTCCGGGCTGACAAGAGCAGGAACGCCGCAGATCAGCACTTGAAATCACTCGGCGAAGTCTTCTCCGGTTGGGGGATCCCGACGGTTGTGAGCCTTGCCGAAGTGCTGGCTACCGGCGGACCGGTGATCGCATCCGGTGGGATACGGAGCGGCATGGACTGTGCAAAGTGTCTTGCCATCGGCGCAGACCTGTGCGGAATGGCACTCCCGCTCCTGAGACCGGCTCTTGAGAGCGATGACGCGCTGGCACGGCAGATCGACGGGATCCACCATGAGTTGTCAGTGGCGATGTTCCTCACCGGATCAGCCCGGATTACCGATCTACGAAAAGCACGGTTGTATATCACGGGACGCACCCGACAACAGATCGGAAAAGAATATCCCCCACGAATCAACCGGTAAGCGATACAAAAAATTCAAAAAAGACGAGAACCCTTCCGGGTTTAAAGTCCAAAAAAAACCGGCTTTTACCGGTTTTCAAACAAACCTACAGCCCGAAAACGGCGAAAGCCGTTTTCAATGGAAATTCAAAAAGACGATGAACCTTCCGGGTTTAAAGTCCTAAAAAACCGGCTTTGCCGGTTTTTTAAAGAAACATACAGCCTGAAAACGGCGAAAGCCGTTTTCAATGAGTGATGAGGCATGCTGGTTCAGGCGATCATCATGCCACCCTATGCCGATACCGGATTTCATACTGACACCGGTGAGCCGGCAGCGGCGCACAATAGAACAGGAACACGTGACATCCGTTTTAACCGGAATCACACAACAAAAAACAGGAAAGAACATTATGGATATAGAAATTATTGCCGTAGGCGGATATGATGAGGTCGGGCGAAATATGACCGCAGTCCGCGTCGGAAAAGAGATTGTCATCTTTGACATGGGACTGCGCCTCGACCAGGTCATGATCCACGAGGACGCAGAACTGGAGAACATGCACTCCCTTGATCTGATCAAGATCAAGGCGATACCCGACGATACCCTGATGAACGCGGTCGAAGGGACGGTCAAAGCGATCGTCTGCTCCCACGGGCACCTCGACCACATCGGCGCGATCCCGAAACTGGCGCACCGGTATAACGCACCGATCATCGCGTCACCGTACGCGACCGAACTGATCCGGCAGCAGATCTCCGGCGAACAGAAGTTCGGGGTAAACAACAAGCTCTTCGCCCTGAAGTCCGGGCAGCGCTACACGATCTCGCCGACCCTCGTTCTCGAGTTCGTCCGGACGCAGCACTCGATCATCGACACGGTGACACCGGTCCTGCACACGCCGCATGGCGCGATCGTCTATGCCTGCGATTTCAAACTTGATCGCACGCCGGTGATCGGGGAACCGCCGGACTTCGCACGGTTCCGGCAGATCGGAAAAGAGGGTGTGCTCGCCCTGATTGTCGAGAGCACCTACATTGACCGACCGGGGCGCTGTCCCAGCGAACGGATCGCACGGGATATCGTGCGGGACACGATCACCAGTTACGAGGACGACAAGAGCGCGATCCTCGTCTCGACGTTCTCATCGCATATCGCCCGGGTCAAGACGATCGCGGAATGCGCCCACGAGATTGGCAGGAAGCCGGTGCTGCTCGGGCGCTCGATGGAGAAGTATTCCGTCACCGCCGAACAGATGAAACTCGTCTCGTTCCCCGAATCCACAAGTGTCTTTGGCAACCGGCGGACCGTTGACCGGACGCTGCGCCGGATGATGAAGGCGGGCAAGGACAAGTTCCTGCCGATCATCACCGGGCACCAGGGCGAACCGGGCTCCATTCTCACCCGCCTGGCGCTCGGCGATACGCCGTACCTGCTGTCGAAGGGAGATAAAGTCCTCTTCTCGGCAAACGTGATCCCGAACCCGATGAACTTCGGGCAGCGCTACATGGTCGAGGCACACTTAAAGATGGCAGGAGCCCGGATCTTTGAAGATCTCCACGTGAGCGGGCATGCCTACCGTGAAGACCATTACGAGTTTATCAACCTGTTAAACCCGCAGCACATCATCCCGGCTCACGGGCACATCAAGATGACCGGAGCATACGCGGAGTTCGCAGGCGAGCTCGGCTATACGCTACATTCCACCGTCCACATCATGCGGAACGGTCAGAGGCTCAAACTGAACTAAAACGGGGATTGGTTATGTCAGAACTTGCACCATATCTCGATGCTGTCGCAAAGACGATCGACCAGATGATCGACCGGTATTTTGTCAATACCACGGGAGAACTGAACAAGGCGTCTGCCCACCTGCTGGCAGCCGGGGGAAAACGGCTCCGCCCGGCAGTGGTCATACTCTCTGCCGACGCAGTGAAGCCGGGGAGCTCCGACGATTGCCTTCAGGCAGCCTTAGCACTCGAACTGACGCACACCTTCACGCTCATCCATGACGATATCATGGACGATGATGATCTGCGCCGGGGTGTCCAGACCGTGCACACGAAATGGGACATGCCGACCGGCATCCTTGCCGGCGACGTCTTGTATGCCCGTGCCTTCGAGTATCTCTGCCTGACAAAGGCGAAGGACGAGGCAAAGACCCGTGCGGTGACGATGCTTGCCCGTGCCTGTGCCGACATCTGTGCCGGGCAGCACATGGATATGGCATTTGAGCACCGGAACGATGTTGACCAGTACGAGTACCTGGAGATGGTGAAGAAGAAGACCGGGGTCCTCTACGCAGCGGCAGCCGGGATCGGCGGCATCCTTGCCGGGGGCAACGCCCAGCAGGTCAGGACGCTCTACAATTTCGGGTTGAACACCGGGATCGCATTCCAGATCCAGGATGACTTGATCGACCTGTTAACACCCGCTTCAAAGAGCGGAAAAGACCGGGCATCGGATCTCCGTGAGGGGAAGCAGACCCTGATCATGATAAAAGCTCGGGAGAAAGGTGTCGATCTTGCGAAATACCGGCGCGAGCTCACCGATGCAGAGATCGACATGGCAGTCAAGGAGCTCACCGATGCCGGCGTGATCGATGAGGTCAGACAGATTGCCGCCGACCTTGTGGCGGACTCAAACAAGCATCTTGCCATCCTCCCCCCATCGAAAGAGCGGACGCTCCTTATGGAGATCGGCGAATTCTTTGTGACCCGGAGTTATTAGCATGACCGGGGTTGACCCGAAGAGCGCCCTCTTTTTGTGTGCGCTCCAGAACGCGGTGAAGCACGGCGGTGTGCCGCAGGCGGGAGCGGTGATCGGCATGGTGATGGGCACTCACCCGGAACTGCGGTCCCGGGCGAAGGAAGTCTCGGCGCTTGCAAAAGAGGCGATTGCCGAGGTTGCGGCACTCTCTGCCGATGCACGGGTGGTACGGTTGCAGGCGGATGCCCCGGAGCAGTACGCGGCGCTCTTTGCCAAACACGAGCACAGGAAGGGCTTGCCCGATCTGGAGGGATCCGAGCACGGCGTCGTGATGCGGTTTGCGCCAAACCCGTCCGGACCGCTTCACATCGGGCATGCCCGTGCAGCGGCATTGAACGATGCATACGTGAAGCAGTACGGGGGCAGGTATATCCTGCGCATCGAGGATACCGATCCAAAACGTGTCGATCCTGATGCATACGAGATGGTGAAGGAGGATATCGCGTGGCTCGGGCTCGGGATCACCGAGACCGTCACGCAGAGCGACCGGCTTCCACTCTACTATGATCTCTGCCGTCAGCTGATCGAACGCGGCGGAGTGTATGTCTGTACTTGTGACAACGAGCACTTCAAGGAACTGAAGCAGGCAAAGGTTGCCTGTCCGTGCCGTGACCAGCCGGTGGAGACCGGGCTCGCACTCTGGGAGAAGATGCTCACCCATGGATTTGCTGAAGGGGAGGTAACGGTGCGGGTGAAGACGGATCTCCAGCACCCGGACCCGGCGATGCGGGATTTCCCTATCTTCCGGATCCTCGATGCTCCTTTGCACCCGAAAAAAGCGGATGCCTTTGTCTACCCGCTGATGAACTTCTCGGTCGTCGCGGATGATCACCTGCTGGGTGTGACACACGTGATCCGGGGCAAGGACCATATCGCCAACACCCGCCGCCAGCGCTATATCTACGACCACTTCGGCTGGAAGGTGCCGGTGTACCGGCACTATGGCAGGATGGGGATCGAGGGCGTGGTGCTCTCGACCTCGCAGATGCGGCGCGGGATCGATGACGGCGTGTACAGCGGGTGGGACGATATCCGGCTCGGTACGCTCCGGGCGCTCGCCCGCCGGGGAATCAGTCCGGAGGCGGTGAAGAACGCGATGCTTGCCATCGGTATCGGGGACACCGACATCTCGTTCTCGTGGGACAACCTCTTCGCTGAGAACAAAAAACTCGTCGATCCGGTGGCGAACCGGTACTTCTTTGTGCCGGATCCGGTCACTGCCACGATCACCGGCGCCCCGCACCACGTGGCACATGCACAGTTGCATCCCGGCGATGCCGCCCGTGGCGTCCGGACGCTCACCTTTTCCGGCTCTGTGCTGCTGCCGGGGGCTGAACTCAGACCTGATGTGACCATGGTGCGGTTGAAAGACCTCTTCAACGTGAGCCTTGCGTGGGACGGCGCCACCCCCTCGTTCACCTATGCGGGGGATTGGCTCGCGGACGCCCGTGCGGCAAAAGCTCATATCATCCAGTGGCTTCCGGCGCAGGAGTCTGTACCTTGTACCGTTCTCACACCGGATGGAGAGATGACCGGCGCGTGCGAACCTGCGGTTCGTTCCGAGCTGGGCAGGGTCGTGCAATTTG
The DNA here is from genome assembly GCA_028711405.1 of Methanoregula sp. Lineage (GTDB taxonomy): Archaea > Halobacteriota > Methanomicrobia > Methanomicrobiales > Methanospirillaceae > Methanoregula. Next base: position 595 of record JAQTSH010000004.1, on the reverse strand, counting down.
AGCGGGTCGGGTTTGTGAAGATCGATGCAGTCTCTGAAAACAGGATCCGGGCATACTTCACGCACACGTGAGGACGGGTAAACGTATTTTGTACCTATCCCGTATCCATCAAACCCTATGACATTCCCCTCAACAGAAAAACGGGTGAACAATGTCAGTTCAGGCAGCGCATATGAAAACCGGCTTGTCGGTTTTTATGCTAACCGCCATGAGGGGTCGTGATCCTATAATAGGCTGATATTATTTTTTTATTGTAAACATTAAAGTCTTATCAGGAAAAGCGAACAAGGTAAAGATCTGTCAGTCCCCCACAATGGGATATTGATAGTTTGACCATGTTTCGACCTATATGTGATATTGGCGCATCCGATTTATAAAATATCAACTAATTAGCGCTACATGACCCACAATCGCCTGGATCGCAATAAATATCAGCATAGGTTATGCTTACTCTGATGTCGATAGACATACCGCTCAAAAACTTATTATTATCACCCGGAAAAATAACAAACACAGGAGCAGATGAAAATCCAATGTCCGAATATCTCATTTTAATCAATATCCAAAAACTCGACGAAGGGGGCTATCTTGCAAC
>JAQTSH010000116.1 GCA_028711405.1 Methanoregula sp. | reverse complement strand
GCGTTCACCGCTTCGAGACCGGGACGGGAAAAAAAGACCGGCTGCACAAAGGTCTGGAAACCGTCCATGGTGACCGTGACCGTGTGGTACCCGGTCCCGATACCGGTGAAGGTTGCCGGGGTCGTGTTATACCAGTAGTTGTCCACGCTGGCGTTCGCGCCTGAGGGGATGGAGAAGACCTCAACGCCGGTATCCAGTGCAGGAACCGGGACGCAGAGAACGGCGAGGGTCACGCAGAGGGTCGCAAGGAAAAACGCCGATCGCAGGATCATATTGTTTCGTGCCATGTGTCAAAATAGAGCATTGTTTTGTATATAGTCTTCGAAATGCCAGCGCCCGTGGGTCACTGGCATCGATCCGGGCTTTATGGTTTTCATCGCTGAATGCACCCCCCCATCTCCCAGCCGGCCCGTGGGGTCCCTATCCCTTGTTTCGGGAAATCCGTACCATTAGAGGATTCGAGATCCAACCCCTTCATTTCCACTGGAAAACGGGTGATCCCCTTCTCTTCGGGTTCCGGTGCATCGCACCCCTCCCTCATTCCCCGTCTGGTGCATGGGGTAGGCAATACCTGGCAATCCTACTGCCAACAATCACGTAACCGGTCAATCAAAAAATTCCCTGTGACAATGATCACATGATGGGGAGAACTGATCTTTGCCAGTATAGTAAAGAGCACAAAATACATGATACAAGAGAGTTCAATCCACGTACATGGTGGTGATGAGATATGGGGGAAGTATCATTGGAAATGGTCTATGACGAACTGCTGGAGATGCGAAAAGATCTCAGGATCCTGCGCACTGCTTCTTTTCCGGATGAAACAGTCAACCAGGACGATCAGACAGAACTCGATACAATCTCCGTTGAGATGAAGCAGGGCAAACGGATAAAATTCGACACCATTGACAGGAACTAAATGTTTGAAAATTTTTTAAGCCATCAGGCAGAAACGCCTTACATCTCCAACATTTACGGTCTGAAGCCACATTGTGTAACTCCAATCTTTTCTCAAGCCCCGTCTTCTTAGCCATCTTCATCTCGCACGGCATTCACTTCTCCAGTTCCTCGTCAATGATAGGTAGGCAGTGGCGGGCACCGGGGAGTTGGCAATCATACCGGCGAGAAGAACCCCTCTTCGAAGATCTCTTCGTGTATTGCACCCCTCTTTTTACGCTGCCTGCAAGAAGCAGCCGGTACCGTGCGGGCACTTCAATGCCGTCCCCACCGCCATGCGAGAAACGATGCAAGCCCGATGACCGCACCGGAAAAGAGGTATTCCTCCGGTCCGCTCCACCCGACGAAGGGCAGGGGGCGTCTCACGAGCCCCATGCCGATGACGACCCCTGCACAGATGCAGAGGAGGAGGGCAACCCCGCCCAATATGCCGGCACGGTGCCCCTGCCAGTTCTGTATGCCCGCAGGGAAACGCCCGCGGCAGAGAAATGCAATCCCCCCGGCGACAACCATGCCCGCGAGGATCCATTCAGCGGGATTGCCCAGTTCCCCCTCGAGCAGGGTGACCAGCGCGTCGCCGGGCATCTTTCCCTGAAACGGTCCTTTCAGGGGATAATACCAGTTCACCGGTTGCCGCCACATCTGGTCGAGCACCTGGTGGGAGAGCACCCCCACCCCCATGCTGATGACCGCAGGGTTTCGTTTCCAGTACCAGTATGCGGCACCGGCAAGAAGGAGGCAAGCGGAAAGAATGAGCGTATGGGCATGGATCCGCCCGTACCCGATCGTATCGGGAAAGAGCAGGAAACCGACCGGTTTGTCGATCAGATCCGGGAGGATCGAACCGATAGCGCAGGGGATGAGCCAGCGGCGGTCGTGGAGGAGATCGCTGAGTACGAAGCCAAGGATGATCCCGGTCAGCAGGTGGAAGAAGATGTACACTGTCGGTTCCCGGTATGGTGTGGATCGCGACGGTTCATAATGGATCGGTGCCCGGCGTTCAACCAGCGACACGGGTGGGCAGTCGGTGAGGGGGTTGTCGTGTCAGATAACCGGGGGGAGTGGATACCGAATTAACGGGGTGTTCGTAACTTTTGAGAAGAGCAAAGACTCCGGAGTAATCCAGGATTATCCCTGAACTTTCTTTTTGGGTTTCCACAATCCCTTGATCTGCCCAGCTTCCCCATTAACGCTCGACCGTTGTCGCAACTCATAATAGGTGCCGGTGACGGGATTACGGATACGTTTCGTCAACATATGAACTCAAACAGTATGTATCACGTGTATGATGATAGTTGTGTCCCTTTTGAAAGGATTCATCATTTTGGAATTTCAGGTATGAGATACCTGCTATGAATGTCGCATATCCATGAACGCCTGAGGCAAACCCACGATGAACACGTGTTACATCCCAAAAAAAGAGAGTATACGTCTTCTTACTTGCCTTTCTTCTTCGCCCGTGCCGTCTTCGTTGCCCCGGCGTTCTTCACTATCTTCGTCTGGCACGGCATACACTTCTCCAGTTTCTCGTCCACGATTCGATAGGCATTCGCGAGCACCGAGGAGTTTGCGATCATCCCTGCGAGTAAGACCACCTCAAGGATCTCTTCCCGGCTCGCGCCCATCTTCAGCGCCGCCTGCATGTGGTAACCGGTACAGTGCGGGCACTTCATCGCTGCCCCTACCGCCATGCTGATCAGTTCGACATACTTCGGGTCGAGAGGGCTCGTCTCTGCGACGGTACCCTTGTACAGCAGGTGGGAGATCAGCACTTCGGGGCGTTCCCCCATCCGTTTGAAGATGAGGGGCACCTTGCCGTAATCCTCCTCGATCACCCGCAGCCAGTCCTCTGCCGTTGCATCCGCGCCCTGTGCGACAATCTGCGCAAGGCGCTCTTCAAACTCCACCTTGGACTTCTTTCCCATTATACCACCACATTTGTACTGGAGAAGGGCAGGATCTTCACGAGAATATAATCCCGCATCCGTGAAGGCACAATCTCCGAGACATCCCCGATCGTGATCCCATCCTCGATCACGGTCTTCTTCAACACGCTGGCATAGGAATCGTACGGCAACTTCACCCGGAGCCCTGCCATCTGGACGGTGAGCGGGGTGGGGGAGGTCACGTCAAGGATCGCCGGCACCTGCTCACGGATCACGTCCATGAGCCGGGCGGGTGAGACCGAGAGCGGGTCCTTTGCGATCTCTTCCCTCTTCCGTTCCAGCACACGGGTGATCTCCGCGATGATCTCATCGAGTTTCGCTAGTTCGTCCGACTCCTTTGTCCGGTGCATGAACCTGCCCACATTGCCCACGTACCCGTCCACCGCCGGTTTCGTGATCCGCTCGAGCGTCTCCTTGTCCGGCGCACCGCACAGGACTATCGGCACCTCCACGCCCCGGCGGAGGATGGGTATCTTGTGCTCGATGCAGACCTCGAAGTTGCCGAGCACGTACACGGCAATGTCGTGCTCGTTGATCACGTCCCGCTCCTCATCATTGATACCAGCGATCCGCTTTCCCACGCCCCGTGCCATGCCGACCATGTTCGACTTCGCCCCAAGACGCCGCGAGTATTCGGCGATATCGCAGGCGGGATGGGGAAGGTGGTGGATCTCAAGGCTCGGGATCACGACAGCAATCTCGGTTCCGACAAGCGGGGAATCGGTTACCTCCCCTGCGAGCGGTTTTGCGATTGTCCGGATCAGCTCGATGTCATCCTTCGGCACAAAGCACTGGAGCACCACTTCCTGCGCGAGCGTGTGTTTCTGGACGATGTATCCCCCGAGATCCTCGATTAAGGCAACAATCTCGTCATGGCGGTAGATCCCGCCCCGGTACGTGACCGGTACAAGGATCATGGCTCCTCCCCCATGAGCTGGAACTTTTCGGCAACAAGCGCATCGGAGCTCGCGGTGAGTGTGTCTTCGCTCGAAATAAATGAGAACCGCTCTTTCCCGTAGACCTCGCGGCGCACCCGGAACCCTTCCGGCGCGATGCACCGGAACGCGTAGATCAGGTCTTTATACAACGCTTCGCTGGGATCGGCAATGATGATCTCCTCGATCTCTTTTGGGTCGACTGCCAGATCGTAGAGGACGACCGTGAACCGGTCCGGCTGCTCGACATGGTCCTTGCCGAACCGCTGCCAGAAGATCTTCAGCATCGGGGCAAGGTAGGTCTCGTTGGAGATGACGAGGATCATCTTGCCTTCGAGCGGGTTGACGTTGACGAAATCCCGCACCCGGACAAGGGAGGTGATCTTCTTTAGCACCCCGCACGCGACAAAGACCGGGACGTTCGGGTCGATATAGACATGCAGCTTGTGGATCACCCGCAGGAGGTTATGGTCGAGGAGGACGTCGTTTGTGATCTGCCGGTAATACTCCCCGCCGAGCGGCTCTGTGCATTCCACCTCGAAGTACTCAATTGACGTCATCTAATCGTCCTTTCTGAATCCTGAAGCCAGCAGCGCCGATCCGACTGCCCCGATATACTGCGAGTACCGGGGCACGACGACCTTTGTCTTCAGCAGATCCCCCATTGCAAAGACGAGCCCCTCGATGAGCGATGTGCCACCGACCATGATCACCGGCTCCTTGATGTCGACTTCCTGCAGTTGCTGCTCGAAGACCTGCTCGGCGACGCTGTGACAGGCGGCAGCTGCCACATCCTCGCGGGTGCTGCCGGCAGCAAGCGCGTTCACCAGGCTCTGCGTGCCAAAGACGATGCAGTAGCTGTTCATCGGCACGCGCCTGCCGATGCCTTTCATGGCGAGGGGACCGAGCTCGGTGATCTCGACCCCGAGACGCTTCGCGGTCATCTCGAGGAACCTGCCGCTCGCCCCGGCGCAGATCCCGCCCATTGTGAAGGTGCCGGGGATCCCGTCCATCACCGAGATCGCCTTGTTGTCCATGCCCCCGATATCGATGACGGTCGCCGGTCCGTGCTGCCGGTCAGCAAGGTACACCGCCCCTTTGGAGTTCACAGTCAGCTCTTCCTGGATCAGGTCTGCTTTGATCGCTTTTCCGACCAGGAACCGCCCGTACCCGGTGGTGCCCACCGCCTCGATCTCATCCCGCTTCACACCCGACTCAAGAAGTGCGTGGCTGATCACCTCGTCTGCGCTCTTCAGCACCTCGGTCGTGGGTTGCCAGCCGGTGCCGATGATCTGATTGTCCTTCATCACCACCGCTTTTGTGGTGGCGGAACCGGAGTCGAGCCCGAGCGTGATGCCCTGCTGGGTTTCACGGGCGAGCAACGCCCGGCGACGGGCGATGGTGGTGAGCGCCTCCATCCGGGTCAGGAGCGTGCCTGATGTCGTGCGTTCGGTGAACGAGTAGGAGACGACCGGGAGCTTCGAGTGCTCGTGGATATACCGGCGGAGTTCGTTTCTGACGATCGCCGCTTCAGCGCAGCGGAAGCAGGTCGCAATAAAGACCGCATCCGCATCCACCCGCCCGTCAACGAGGGCTTTTGCCCGCGAGATGGCAAGTTTGAGATCCGGGCTCCTCACATCCAGCCCGAATCCGGTGAAATCCCGTGTGATGTCTTTCAATGCCACATCCGGGAAGAAGATCTCGCCGTTCACGGCTGCTGCTGCTGCATTGATCTCCTGCTGGACACCGGAGTAGTCCGGACCGCAGGAGAGCTGCGCGATACGCACCGGCGGGGTCATGGTTTC
>JAQTSH010000115.1 GCA_028711405.1 Methanoregula sp. | reverse complement strand
ATGCAGAAGGGGTGCAGGTGATTGTTGAAGGACCGGGACATGTGCCGGTTGACGAGATTGCGGCTAATGTCACTCTCATGAAACGCGTGACGAACAACAAACCATTCTACATGCTCGGACCTATCGTCACGGATATTGCACCGGGCTACGATGACCGGGTCGCCGCCATCGGTGCCGCCATCTCATCCTCCCTTGGGGCAGATTTCATCTGCTATGTCACCCCTGCCGAACATCTCGCTCTTCCCACCCCGGAAGAGGTCTATGAAGGTGTGATGAGTTCCCGTATCGCCGCGCATGTTGGCGATATGGTCAAACTAAAAAAGACCCGTGCAGCAGATCTCGAAATGGGTCACGCCCGGCGGGATCTCGACTGGGAACGCCAGTTTGCAGTCGCCATGAACCCCCCACGGGCGCGCCAGATCCGAACGGAACGGATGCCGGCGGATGCCGATGGCTGTACCATGTGCGGAGATTACTGCGCGATAAAAATTGTGAACCGGTATTTCAAATTTTAACGATCATCCATCTCCTCCCTTTTTCGCGGGACTGCAACTCAATACACTCAAATAACCTCGTTACCAAGATCTTGGCACGGTGATCCTATCAAACTGAACTTCGGGGGCTTTGTCCCGCTCTCGACTGTTGACTGGCGGGGCAGGTCGGTCTGCACGGTATTTTTCCGGGGTTGCCCGGTCCGGTGCACGTACTGCCAGAACACCGCGATCCTCTCTGGCGAAGACCTGCGCGAGATCGATGAAATCATAGAGATGATCAACGGTTCACTGCTTGCGATCAGCGGGGTGATCTTCTCGGGCGGGGAACCCACAATGCAGAAAGATGCGCTCACAACCCTTGCCCGTGCGGCAAAGCAGATGGGACTTGTAACAGGTGTCCAGACGAACGGGGTGTATCCGGACACGCTTGCGGCACTGATCGACGCGAAGTTGATCGATCGTGTGGCATTGGACATCAAAGCCCGCTGGGCGCGGTATAATAACCTCCTTGGGGGAAATTATGTAACAAATGTGCAGCGGTCGCTTGATCTCTGTAAACAGGCACATGCACGGGGAGCACTTCCGGAATTTGAGGTTGTCATCACCCTCTTTCGCGGGTACGATGATGAAGTCCCCATTATCGCAAATGAAGCGGGCAACGTCGATATTGTGCTCCAGCAGGGTGTGACCCAGCAGGTGCGCCCGTTCTCGGAACAGGAATTAAAAGAGATTGCCGATATCCTGTGCCGCAGTGTGAAGATACGGACACGTGAAGGTGGAGAGATTGTCTATGAAAGTGATCGGAGTCGTCGGGCTGCCCGCAAGCGGTAAAGGTGAATTTTCGAAGATTGCAGGTGCTATGGGAATTCCCGTGATCGTCATGGGGGATGTCATCCGCGATGCCGTCAGGGCTCAAGGATTGCCCCCGACAGATGCAAACCTGGGCATGATTGCAAATAAACTACGGGCAGAGCGGGGAATGGATGCAATTTCCCATCTCTGCATCGATGCAATAAATAGAACGCACGCCCCGCTTGTTCTCGTGGATGGTATCCGGGGCGATGCGGAGGTCCGGGTATTCCGCGAACACTTCCCGGAATTTGTCCTTGTTGGCATCGATTCCTCGTTCGAAACGCGGGTGAAACGCCTCGGATCACGGGGGCGCAGTGACGATGTCGGCACCGCTGATGCACTCCGTTCGCGGGATGACCGGGAGAGCAGCTGGGGGCTTCTTCGTGCATTGAATACTGCTGATATCCGGATCCGGAATGATGACGATCTGGATGCGTACATGAAAAAAGTCCGGGACCTGCTTCTCGAAACGGAGAGACCACGATGAGCCCGATCCCATTTTTTTCATCATCGGCAAAGGTCTGGGAAGATATTACATGGGTCTATGATATTGAGGATGCCGGTTATGCCGGCTGGGAGATCGTCGCGGATGGCAATTACCGGCTGGACGATCCTGTGTGCTATACACGGATTCGCGAGGTCATCGCGAGCACCCATCTCGGCATTTCGGTGCATGCACCATATGGCGATCTCAATCTCGCAACGCTGAACGATCCCATCTGGCACGAATCGGTTCGCCAGGTGTGCGCATGTATCGATAAGGCATCAAATCTGACCGATCGGGTCACCATTCACCCGGGGTATCTCTCTCCAGCGGGAAAACTGATGCCCCAACGGGCGTGGGAGTTGCAGAAGGAAGCCCTGCACCGGATCGGGAAGTGCGCGGAGAACTGCTCGGTTCTCGCGTGCCTGGAGAATATGGTTGGCATAAAAGAGTTCCTCTGCCGGGATCCGGGTGAACTGATCGGTATGGTCGAGGGTATTGACGGCATCGGCTTGACCTTCGATTTCGGGCATGCGAATACCGTCGGGAAAGTTCCCGAATTCCTAACGGAGGTGGGACATGCAAATCACATCCATATCCATGATAATAATGGCAAATCCGATGAGCATCTCGCCCTCGGGGATGGCACGATCAACTGGCAGGTCGCAGGCAAGGCAATCACCGCACGGTACAAGGGTGTGATCGTCATCGAAGGTCGCTCAATTCCTGAAGCGAAAAAGAGCCTTGCAGGCTTCAAGGAGTGGTTTGTATGAGCGGGGAGACACTTCAGGTATATTTTCTCGGCACCGCAGGAGCACTTCCCACCCCGGTAAAAAATCCACCCTGCATCATGATACGGCGCGGCACTGATACGCTCGTCTTCGATTGTGGCGAAGGGGCGCAGCAGCAGATGATGCGGGCGCGGTGCGGGTTTACCGTCAACGCAATTTTTGTTTCACACTGGCATGCCGACCATTTTCTGGGCATCTTCGGGCTCGTCCAGACGATGTCGTTCAATGGGCGCACCGACCCCCTGACAATATACGGACCGGTCTGGGTGCGGGAGTTTACGGATGCGTTGTACCAGATCAGTAAGGGTAATTTAAAATTTGAAATCCATCCGGTAGAACTTTCACACGGATCGTGGGCACGGTTTGACGGGTACACGGTCACTGCATTCGCGGTCAGCCACGGGATGCCTGCACTGGGATATGTCCTCTTCGAAGATCCCCGACCGGGGCGGTTCGATCGCGAACATGCAATCGCGCTTGGCATTCCGCCGGGACCACTCTTCGGTAAACTCCAGCGGGGTGAGACGATTATATTGCAGAATAACGGTAACCCCTGTGAAGTGAGACCTGAGGATGTGATGGGTGCCTCAAGGAACGGACGAAAGATTGTATATACCGGGGACACGCGCCCGGTCATCGCCGCACTGGTTGAATACGGTCATGATGCCGACCTGCTCATCCATGACGCTACGTATGACAAGACCGAACTGAAACGGGCGTCGGAATTTTACCATGCAACTGCGGCACAGGCTGGAGAGGCAGCGACTGCCATGAATGCCCGCATGCTCGCGCTCGTTCATCTCAGCTCGCGATACACGGATACCGCGAATCACGTAAAAGATGCACAGGAGAAATATGCCGGTGCCATCATCGTTCCAAAAGATCTGGAAATGCTGGAGATCGGGTACCGGGATTGATTGCCCGAACCAGGATGCCATAAACTGCCAGGAATAACGAAAGGATCCGGTTTTAATTCCTGCTATGGATTTCTCGTATTCATGGGTTCCTGTGGCAAACCCCCCATGAACACTTTTTCCGGTGCTCCCGTGGAAAAAGATATCCTCACGTATTCGTGAGGTACATCTCCACTTCGGGACTGCACACGATTCAAAAATAAAGAATCATCGATTGTCACGTGCGGGGAAACGAAATTTTTGCGGAAGATGCAAGCCGGTCTTCATCTTCCGGGTGCGTCGGTTTCCCGTGACAGGGACCTGTTAAAAGAAGGCACATTCGTCCGGATCGTACATGAATATCGGACAAGGGTTGTACCGGTCTCCTGAAAGCCCGGATATTTTCCGGGATTTTTTTATGCAACGCTTTTTCGCATTTGATGTGAGTCCGGTTTTTCCGGTGCGCGGATCCAATTTCTGGTTTTGTTTCATCGGAACGTGGGGCAATGCACTTAAACATGGACACGTCCAATCATAACAAAGGCAGCTTTGGCTCATTTTGCGGCGTTGCAGATACCATGATAGCAACAATGCAACTATATACGCTTCGCTGTGTGTGGAGAGAAAAAATGATTCACGATGACGACATTCTCGTCTACCGGCTTGCTGCAGGGTGTGACCTTGCAGATGTCGAGGAAGGTAAAATATATACGGGCAAGGTGCAGGGTTTTGCCACGTTCGGTATGTTCGTCCAGTTGAACGACCGGATCAAAGGACTTGTGCACAAGAGCAACATAAAAGCCGAACATAAGGAGAAGGACAATGTCCTCGTGAGAGTCCGCCAGATTCGCCCGAATGGTAACATTGACCTCGAAGAACAGGTTATTCAGGTCTACCAGGTGCACGCGGTCGAACGGACATCTAACACCGTGCGTATCTCTGACCTGTCCTCCAAAGTCGGGAGATCTGTGGCAATCGAAGGCGAAGTCTCGCAGATCAAACAGACCAGCGGTCCCACCATCTTTACCGTGGTGGATGAATCCGGCACCCAGAATGTTGCGGCATTCGTTGAAGCCGGGGTCCGGGCATTTCCGGAAGTGGAGCTTGGCAACATTGTCCGGGTCATCGGCGAAGTGATGATGCGGAACAACCAGCTCCAGATCGAGGCGGATATGATCACGGCTCTCGCTGGGGACGAAGAGACAAAAGTCCGGGCACGGATCGAACTGGCACTGGATGCACGCGCTGAACCGGAACATATTCTTCCGCTCGTACAAAGCGATGTGCTGGAACGTCTCCGCCCGGAGATGCAGAAGGTTGCAAAGATCATCAGACGCGCTGTTTTCACTGCCCAGCCCATCATCCTCCGGCACCATGCGGACGCGGATGGCATCTGTTCTGCAGTCGCAATCGAACAAGCGGTGGTCTCCCTGATCAAAGAGAGTGGCGGAGATTATGATGCAGACTATTTCCTCTTCAAGCGCGCGCCGTCAAAAGCCCCGTTCTACGAAATTGAGGATATCACCCGTGACCTCGACTTCTCATTGAAGGATCATGCACGGTACGGGCAGAAGATGCCGCTTGTCATTCTCACCGATAACGGATCCACTGAAGAGGATGAAGCCTCATACAAGATCGCAAGCGTCTATGATCTACCGTTCATTGTCATTGACCACCACCACCCGGATGCAACGATCGACAAATATCTCATCGCTCATGTTAATCCCTACCATGTCGGCGGGGATTTCGGGATCACTGCCGGTATGCTGGGAACTGAGGTCGCGCGACTGATCAACCCAAAGGTAGAACCGATCATCCGTCACCTGCCGGCAATTGCAGCGGTTGGAGACCGGAGCGAGGCACCCGAACGCGCCCTGTACCTTACGCTCGTCCGCGACCAGTACTCTGAACCGGCATGTAAGGATATCGCCCTCGCTCTCGATTATGAACAGTTCTGGCTCCGGTTCAATGACGGTCGGGAGATTATCAAAGATATCCTGAACCTGGTCGGAATGCCCGAACGGCACAAGAAACTCGTGACGCTCCTTGTTGAAGGAGCCAACACGATGATCGAAGACCAGATGAGCGCCTGCATGCCGCATGTCGTGCCACGGGTGTTGCCGAACGACGCGCACCTGTTCCTCATCGA
>JAQTSH010000114.1 GCA_028711405.1 Methanoregula sp. | reverse complement strand
ACCGGGTCTCGTGGAATGCTCTCCTTTCACACCGGGAACTATTCCGATTGAGCAGGTCAGGTTGGGGGGATTACGTGTCCCTGCAAGAGGCATCGAAGCCGGGGGAGCCAGGTTCAGCACTATGGGGGGGTGGGGGGGTCACCTGTGACTGAACCAGCCCCATCCGACCCCCCACATCATATTTTTTAAAAAATAAAAATATTAACGACGTGAAAAAGGCACTTTTTTACCACGTTTTCCGGGAGGTATGTGGGGGGTCGGATGGGGTCGTTCGTACATTTTTACAGGCTCTCTTAAGAATATCCGGAAGTTTCTCGCGCAAACTTGCCCGGTCAGGTAGTATTGTCGGCTGCGACAAAAGCAGTCCGACCCCCCCACATACGGTGTGAGGGATTGATGCAAAACGGGTGCAGTGCGAGGCGTATGGGGGACTTGGGTCCCGTGCGTTGCCCGCACTTCCAACGGTTCCCCGGTTTTTCGATCGTTTCTGCGCTCCAGAAGCCGGAATAGGACAATGCCGAAAAAACCTGTACACAAAAGTTTAACATCTTGCAGGGATACACCGAATCGGACAGAGAACGTTCTGTTTTATAATTCCGTTGACCGGACGATAGGGTTTTTTAGACCCCCTTCAAATGATATACCATGAAAGATGTGCTTTTGATAGCAGATCTCCATGGTCAATTCGGAAAAATTGATTCATTTCTGGAGTTAAGTCCGGAAGCGGTATTTATTGCAGGCGATATCACCAATATGGGTCCAGTTGACACGGTCGATGACGTGCTCTCACGCATCGATGTGCCCTGCTTCGCAGTGCCCGGTAACTGTGACCCCCGCGAGATCATTGATACGATTGAACACTCGGACACCGTCTGCCTCCATGGTAATTCCATAAATCTGGGAAAGATGACCATCGTAGGAATTGGCGGATCGAACCCTACACCGTTCGGCACCCCATTCGAGATGACGGATAAACAGATCGGGGATCTGCTCTCCGGTGCGATGAAGAAGATGGAGAGGACCGTTCATAATGTCCTTCTTACCCATGCCCCGCCCTATGACACCCTCGATGTGATCAACGGGGAACATGTAGGCAGCACAAGCCTGAGAAAACAGATAAAAGAATTTGATCTGGTCTGTTGCGCTCATATTCACGAACAGCGTGGCGTAAAGGACATTGACGGCGTAAAGGTTGTGAACCCCGGTGCCGCAATGGACGGGTACTGCGCAATGCTCCAGTTCGGGAATGAGGCAAAGGATATCAGGATCGAACTTCTGACCGTTTGACGAGGAGTAATTCCAGGTACGAGGTGAGGATTGGCTCACCGCTCACACCAATCTCTTTTGCGATTCTGTCGATCTCATCTGTTGCTGTTTTAGAATCCTCTTCGGTCACGATCTCGATCTCCACAAAGGTGCCGAGTTCATCGACTGTATCAAGTGAGATAGCGGCATTTCCGAGACGGTAGTTCTCACGCCACTTGTTCACTTCGGTCGTCCTCGTAAAACCCAAACGGACAAGGATCTGCTCAAACACTTCACCGGATTCAACGGCGGTGTTCAGCTCCTCGCGTGCCTTGAGCCCGTAGGACTGAAGTTTCGCGCCTTTGTACGTGATCACCGCATGATCGTTCGTGTACCTGACCCGCATCGCTTCGTCAGTCCTGCCAAAGTCACGGTGCGGGGCGTTGTAATAGAGATCGTGTTCATGAATCCTGCCAAGGGATTGGGCGTTTTTCCGGGTGAGTCGCTCACGGATGAGATCTAGCGCATCTACCCGGACTTTCAATTCAATTTCGATCATGATTATGCCACACGTTTATCTGTTTTCGTCGCAATTTAATATAGTCAGGTGATGTATGGTAATTAACGAAGGCACATTCATCAGAATCAATTATTCCGGTAAAGTCGGCAGTCAGTTAATTGATACAACTGATGAGGCAGAAGCACAAGAGGCAAAGATCTTCGAAAAAACGGTCACATACGAACCGCTCACGGTCTGTGTCGGGCAGAAGTACGTCGTCCTGGGATTTGACGAGGCATTCATCGGCAAAGACGCGGGATTCGAAGGCGATGTCTCTGTACCGCCGGAGAAAGGCTTTGGGGAACATGATCCAAAAAGGGTTAAGTCATTCCCCAAGAACTCTTTCTCCCAGAAACCCACCAAGGGAATGATAGTGCGGATGGAAAAAGCCGGTGAAGGAAGAGTCACCGATATCATCGGTTCAAAGGTGATTGTCGACTTCAATGCACCACTTGCCGGTTATACTCTGGACTATCACTACAAGATCGAGGAAGTGATTGAAGATCCGGTTGAACAGCTCAAAGGGGTCGTGAAGTTATACTCCGGTAAAAAGATGGAGGTTGCTATTGTTGACGGCAAGGCAACGATCACGCTCCTCCCTGAGACGTTCCGTGACCCCCAGTGGCTGCTCTGGCGCCCCAGGATCATCCACGAGGCGTTTACATTTATCCCGTCAATCTCCGACATTGAACTGGTCGATAAGATCAAGCGTCCCGAGAAGACGGCTGAATAAGCAATTTTTTCGCCGGCGCACCGGCGTTCACTCTTTTTTAATTTCCGTGGAACCAGGATGACATCCAGAGTCCCGAAGCACAGTTTTTAAAGGGCACGGGAACCAGGAATTCTCCCGATTTCCGTGTGATTCCCTGCCCCGATATTACCGGTTCCCACCGGGTCTTATGTTCCCAACCGGTACCGTAAGAGCGCCGCAATCCCGCCAAGCGCCAGCAACCGTTCGCCGGGTTCGAAACTTGTAGAGAGCACCACGACCTTCGCCTGCATCTGCTCGGCTTTCTCGACCAGCTGCATCGTCGGGCGATCGCGGAGCAGCGAATCAACGATCAGTACCTGCTCTGCCGCGCCATAGAGAATCGCGTTCGCCACTTCACCGGTTCCATACGCCACAGCGCCATCCTTTGAGATCCGCAGGAGCACCTCGTCCATCAACCGGACCTCGCGGGAGAGCTGGAGATCATCGATCATCTTCTCGAGCGTCCCGGCACCAATCACGTCCTGCACCGCGCCGCGCCCGATTCTTCGTGTCTCAACAACGACAGCCCGCCCGACCGGAGCACAGTTCCGGTTCTTTGCGTATTTTACAAAATCGTCCTTGATAAAACCGGGTCCGGCGATGATCAGGGGTCCGGAGATCTCTCGTATATGGGCAATAACCTGTTCAAAAAAACCCGTACGGCTATCGGTCTCTCCACCTTTTCCGCTACCGGCAGTAAGCGTGATCACACTTTCAGGACCATACTGCCGGAGCCGGAACAACTCGACCTCGCCCTCTTCGATGGTCAGCACATGGATGACCCCGTAGACCGAGGCTTTGATTGCACGGTCGACGCGTTCAAGATCGACCTGCCGCCAAGTTCGTATGACGGAAATCTCGTGCCCGGTCTCGACATTGAGCGTGTGGTACGCGCCGGCATCCACTCCATGTTCGATAATGCCGGTAATCCGTAACCGTACGCCATGTTCGGAAAAATCAATCTTCCCGGCGCGGATACCGAGACGCACCGGGCGTTTCTCGGCTTTCTCCGGGCGAATCTTGTCCGTTGCCGTCTCCACGCTCCGGAACGTGGTCGCAAAGACCAGGTCTCCCGGTGCGATAAGATGCTGGAGGTGCCAGAGATCATCGATGCTCTCCGGGAAAAGCCTGCACTCCCCGAACCCGTTTTTTATCTCCCCGAATTCAGCCTTCATGCTGCCCGGTGATATCAGATCCACCCGGCGGGATGAACGCGGCAACCCGTTCGGTGTTCAGGACTCCCTTCAATGCCCGCCCCTCTTCCTCAGAGATTCCCAACTTCAGGATGCGCAGCACTTTCTTTGCCACATCGTTTGGCTCGTATTGCCCAGGTTTTAATTCAACATAAACCTTCACCCGGGACTTAATCACATCCGGAGGTCCCCCGATCACAGCGGCAGCCGGTTCGAGCATAAGCCCGATACCAACCGCCACAGGCACATTCCGGTAATAGGTGCGCTCGCCCCGGACGATAAACGAACCCCGCGTGACAAACTCCCCGTGTTCCGGGGTCTTACTCACCTGGGCGGGCAGGGCGCTGTACACATCGGCGGAGAAATGCCCGCTCCGCCATGCACCGGAATAGACAGCAGCAAATTGTGCCACTTCATCCATCCGTTCCGTCTTTCCCTTTACGATGACGACACTCGCGCCATGCACATCCGCGTGCACAAAGAGGTCTCCGCCAGCCATATATTTCTTGACCAGTTCCTCGTTCTGCCCTGCATCCCTGCCGCCGAGCACCGGCACGCCATCACTTGTGATAAACCAGCGGAAACGATGGTACCACAGTTTTTTCATCACGGCAAGATCCTGGCGCACGGGTTTTTTCTTCGGCAACGGTCGTGCCATTGCCGCAAGCGCACCCTCCTTCTTCTTCCGGAATTTTTTTATGATGGCATAGTAGCGTTCGGCATTCTGCTCGACCCCTTCATGGACATAAATCTTGATCTTCTGCCCGAGATCGAGATCGACCGCCGCTTCTTCCGGATAGAAGGCAACAATCTTTTTTGCCAGCGGTTGTGGATTCCCCTTGAGGGTCCTGGCAATCTCCTGCCAGGAATGGGTTTTCGTTGCGGCATCGAGCGTCGTGATCACATGGGATATGATCTGGTAATTTTCGTAGAGCGCCGCGACCTGCTCCTGTGTCCGGGCGATCTTCGTATCAAATTTTTTGATCGCGTCTTCCTGGTATTTCCGGATCTTGTCCGCGCCGGAGAGTTTGGGTTTCTCTTTTTTTATCGCTGCTTTCGTCTGCGGGAAGAAGGCTTCAAGCGCATCGGAGAACCTGGCGAATTGCGGCGGTGCGCTGACCTCCCCGGCATCCGGTTCTGCAAGGCGAACCGGCTCACATGATTTTTCTGACACGCCCGGCATGGGTGCCTGCGTCACCTGTGCGAACAGGCTCTGGACAGCGGCAAAAATCCGTGCCGGATCAGCGGATGCTGCCGGTGTCGTCTTCGCCACCCCTGCGGTCTTGCAGACATACTCGGCATACGTGCCGCCGAGCATGCACCCCATCGCGAGCGCCCGCACGACATCCCGATCATCCGCACATAAGACAGATGCGAGCGCTTCCACCGAGCCGGTTGGATCCGTTTCGCTCATCGTGTACTTCGCATTGGGCACGATGTCCCGGTCTTTGAACCGGTGGTGCCGCAGGGGTTTGATTATGGTATAGGATTCATCGGTGAGGATCACATTCCCTTCATCATAGAGTTCGATGATCAGGTGATACGTCAGGTCCCGTTTCCCGATATCGAAGATGAGGATGCGTTCGAGCCCGTGCTGCCGGACGGCGAGCACCTTTCCACCGGAGAGATGTTTCCGGAGGAGCATCGCGTACTGGGGCGGGTTCTTCGGGGGGTTTGGGAACGTATGAACGAGATGTGCCCGGCGCCCGGATTCTATGAGCAACTGGTATTTTGCATGCTCCTCCCCGTTCAGCCGGATGCCGAGCGTTCGGGTATCGAACTGGTAGACTTTGTCGATCCAGAGCGGGAGTCGTCCGGCAAGCTCCTGCGTCACTGCCTTTACATCTATACCGCTCATGCCTTGCGCTGTTGCCATCGGTGTACCAGATTATTTTGTCATCATACATGAATGTATCAAATATCGATACTGTCTCTTGTGGCATTCACTTTGTCATTGAGAGTATATATCGTGATCATG
>JAQTSH010000113.1 GCA_028711405.1 Methanoregula sp. | reverse complement strand
GAACCCGAAACGAATACGCCCTGGTACGGTTGACGCACGCTATTATGTATCCCGAAGACCAATACGATCCCATGTACCATCTCGTATGCGTCCAGTGCGGAGCAACCTATCCCGCCGACGAGATCATCTATAATTGTAAGAGATGCGGTCACCTCCTGGCGGTGAAATACCCGCTTGACGAGATCACGGTCAGCCGATCAGCGTGGGACAAGCGCCCGCTCTCGGTTTGGCGATACCGTGAACTGCTCCCGGTGCAGATCGAACCGGTCACCCTCCAGGAAGGGGGCACACCGCTCTACCACTTAAAGCGCCTCGGTGACGAGATGGGAATCAAATATCTCTACGCAAAACACGAGGGCATGAACCCGTCCGGATCGTTCAAGGACCGGGGCATGACGGTCGGGGTGTCGATGGCACTCCAGTTGAAGAAGAAAAGTGTAGCCTGTGCGAGTACCGGGAACACCTCGGCGAGCCTTGCAGTGTATGCGGCGAAAGCCGGTATCCCGGCGGTCGTTTTACTGCCCGCGGGGAAGGTCGCGGTGGGAAAGATCGCACAGGCGTTGATGCACGGTGCAAAGGTCATATCCATACGGGGCAACTTCGACCGTGCGCTCGAGATGGTCCACGAGCTCTGCCTCACCCACGGTCTGTACCTGTTAAACTCGATGAATCCCTACCGTCTGGAAGGGCAGAAGACGATCGGGTTTGAAGCGGTTGACCAGCTCGGGTGCGTCCCAGACCGGTTCGTCCTGCCGGTGGGGAATGCCGGGAACATTTCAGCGGTCTACAAGGGACTCCTCGAACTCGAAGCCCTGGGTTTTGTCGACCGCCTGCCGATGATGACCGGGATCCAGGCAGAGGGTTCCAGCCCGGTGGTGCGGGCGATCCGCGAGAATCTGCCTGTCGTGGTTCCTGAGGATCACCCGGAGACGGTCGCCACTGCGATCCGTATCGGTGCGCCGGTGAATGCCGAGAAAGCGCTCACGGCAATCCGTAAGACCGGAGGGCTTGCCGAGTCGGTGACGGATGACGAGATCCTCCGGATGCAGCGGGATCTTGCCCGGAAGGAAGGGATTGGTGTGGAACCTGCCTCCGCAGCTTCCGTGGCAGGCATCCGGAAACTGGTGGAAATGGGCGCAATCGACCGTGATGAGCGGATCGTCTGTGTGGTGACCGGGCATCTCTTAAAGGACCCGGATACGGTGATAAAACAATGCGAACCCCCGATCGAGATCGATGCAGATTTGCCTTCGTTACTCTCTGCGCTGCACTTGTAATCACGCTTGCCGTGCTCTGCCCCGCAGGAGCCCTGTCGGCGGAGTATACGGTGTTGCCCAACGGGACGGCGTATAACGCTTCGGTGCAGATCAGCGATGCGGCACAGTACGAGTTCTCGGATGTCGGGTTGCTGGGCGAGAACGTGCCGGTGAGCGCCGGCAATATCGTACTTTCGGGCAATTGTTCACCGTGTACCTTCAACTGGAGCACCCAGTGGGGAAGTCCGCCGTACATCACTTTCCCGAAGGGCAACTACACGATCTCATACATGGCGCCGCTGCGGGACAACCACCTGCAGGCAAATTTCAAAAAAGCCTATAACGTCAGTGTCACGCTGCCACAGGAGTTTGACGTGAGAAATCCGTTGCTTGCCGGAATCAGCCTGGGTGCGAATGTCACCCGCAACGCGGATAATTCCACGCTATTGACCTGGAACCGTTCGACCTCCATTGATCTCCGGTTCTATACGCAGAGCCGGGAGCAACTCCTCTACCTGTTTGGGAATTTTATGATCATTATCGCGATCGCGTTGCTGCTGCCATACCTGCTCATGAGGAATAAACCGAAGTGAGGGGATGCGGGGGTGAACAGAAACGCCCGATCCTTTTTCCCGGGCACACTACAGCGAGTCTTCCAATGTTTTTATGTCATGATGAAAACCGGATAGTTCTTAAGAGGATACGAGTGTCTCGTTGGGGAGACCTTTTGTATCTGATGAGTGTAAAGATGTATCCACCCGAATCCTCGTCCAGAAAATAGGGGGGGTGCCACCCAATGTACCCGGAGGGGGGGGTACTACCAACGGCACCATACCAGGGGTCTCCCACTCAGACCGGAAGGGGGGTCTGGGTCTGCCCCACCCCTCTTTTCCCCGGGGGTCGGGTGTTTACCCATTCCGGGCGAGCGACCCGAACGACGCTCCGTCGTGAAACCCCTTCCGGAAAAGGGGGGGTGGGTACCCCCAAGGTACCCTTGGGAGGGGGGCACCCGGTCCGGGTCGGGTGGTGGGGTCGCAGGACCCCTGCCGTTTTTTACCTGGGGGGGAGGGGGGATCCCAGGCTCCGGACCGGCGCGGTCCCCCACCCCCACCTCCGGGCAGAAACCTGCACCCCCCGGTTCCGCCCCATTCCCCCGGACCCTCCAGTCACAAAGACAAAAACTAAAAAACCGGTTCCACCCGGCGCTCCGCTCGAAACACGAAATCCGATAGACCGCCCCACAAAAAACCGGGAAAAAAAGATTATTTCAAGAACCCAAACGACTTCAGGGTAACGTCAGTATTGACCGCACCAACGTGATACACCGCGCCTTCCGACAGCTCGTTGATCACAACCTCAGCCGGAGAGAAGAGCGACGTATCGATCTTGTAGAAGTCATACCCTGCCTCCTTGAAGATATCATTGAACGGCTTCCCGTACCCCTTCGACTTGTTGCTTGGGATCCTCTCAAGATACTCCTTGATCTCCGGTGCTTTCATCGTCAGGGTGATCTGCCCGTGATAGATGGTCGCATCATTTGTCACACCCATCGCAAGCTTCGGTCCCCGGACCGGTGGCACGGGAGCCGTCCCCATCGCGGAGACGATCTTTCTCGTATCAAACCCAAGCTCGTTCAACTTGTAGATCGCCGTCTCGACACAGCGACCCGACACCTGGATCGAACCCACTAATGAGGACGTCGGGGCAACAACCGCACAGACATTCGCCACATCCACATGGCACTCTTCGGCAATCTTCTCCATGACCTCGGCGTTTGGCAGGTGATCGCTCTCCAGACACATCACCGCGCAATCATAGTCATCCTCGTACTCGATCACTTCATAGGTGTGCTTCGGCTTGAGGGACAACGCCCGCGCAGGACCGCTCCCCATTGCGAAGAAGTTCCCCACCTTTACCGTCCAGCCGGCTTTCTGCGCACCAAGGCACGCAATGGACGGGAAATCGGTACTGACCTCCACAAACGGCATCGGGAACTCTTTGATCTTTCCCATGCGGAAGTTGACCTCACCCAGACCGCCCATGCAGATCTCGGTAAATGCCCGTCCCGCCGCATACCCGCCGCGGGTGCTCACACCACAATCTACGATACGTGCGCCATTGTCCAGTTCATGGTAGGACGCGTTGAACTCCTCTGCAAGTTCGGCTAAATTATCAAAAATCTCAAGTGCGAGTTCGTTAACACTCAGCATAACAAAAACCCCTGTCTCATAAAAAGAGGGTTGCAATACAGATAATATTTTTCAAAGAATCCGAAAAACAGAGATCCCGACAACCCGAAAAACCCACAAGGACTCACTGGAGATACTCGATCACCTTCGTTGGTTCATAGCGGAAAGTAACAAGGCGCGTCCTGCCCCGCCCGTCGCGGTAATGGAGATCAAGGATCCGGAGGGCATGCAGTTTTTCCACGATCTCATAGAACCGGGTATACCCGATCTTCACCGTCTCATGGATGCCCTTATGTGCCTCACCAGTCGTCATTTCAGTCATCGTGGGACTGATCTCAGCCAATGCTAAAAGGACCTTCCGATCATCGTCAGTCAAAGATTTGATCGTATGCGCAAGGTGCAAAAACCGGGACACTTCAAACGCCTGCGAGATATCCTCGCGCTCAATCTGGCGCCGGGTAGCCCGTTCTGCATTCAGCGCCGCCCGTTTGAGAAGATCGAGCCCGACCCGGATATCCCCCGCGTTCACGGTATAGTCAACAATCACACGGAGCAGGGTGTCACTGATCACGTTCGGGAAGAATCCCTGGTTCACGCGCTGTTTGAGGATCTCGTAGACCTCCTCCGGTCCGTAGGGAGCAAAGTAGATATCCGTCGCCTGGAAGACCGAGGCAACCCGGGCATCGATCACCTGTGTCATGTCAACATCCATGTCGCTGATGATCACGATGACACCAATCCGGGTACCTTCATACGACTCATGGGAGCGCAGGAGCGTGTAGAGCACCCGGTTGATCTCGCTCTCGTAAAGCAGGTAGTTTGCATCGTCCAGTGCCACAACCAGCACGGTCTCCTGCTCTTGTATCATGCGGGCAATCGAATCGAAGACCTGCTTGAACGATGTGCCGGATGCCGGCGGATGATGCCCGGAGAGTTTCCGGTAGATTTGGGAGAGGATGGCGAACCGGGTGTTGTCGATCTGGCAGTTGATATGGACGGGCACCACTTTTTTCGTGGATTCTGAAATCTCAAGAAAGAGCTTCTTGATGCTTGTCGTCTTTCCGGTGCCAGGCAGTCCTTTGCAGACCGTGTTCAGGGGTCTGCCGCCCCGGAGCGCGGGTCGGATCTGGAACGCGAGTTCCCGCATCTGGGTGTCCCGGAACTCGAACTGATCCGGCACGTAATCGAACTCGAACGCGTCGGAATCCCGGAAGAGTGACTCATCCCACATCAGCAGATCCTTGATCGTCATCCTAGTAATCCTCTCTTTTTATCGATAATAACTGCATCTGTGTTCCGGCTAAATCGTTCACGCCGTTTTTTTGTGAGCGGAACTGCGCGGAACTACCCGGCACTGCCCATTTGGCATCTTCACAAAAATCCGCATGGACGGATTCAGGTATCCTGCACATTTTACCGTAGCCGGGTACGAAATCCTGCCGCCGCGCATCTGCACCGACCGAGCAGATCCCTCTCCGATGTGCCCATCTTCGCTTGTCAAAGGGTTGTTTCGGTACCATATCAAATCAACGGGCAGGTAGTGCCGGGAAGCGGAAGATCCCACGATTGCTCCGCGCCGGAACAGGATAATCCGGTATATGGTGCTCACATGTTCCGGGCGTGTCCCGGCACATGTTCCGGAGGATTCCCGCCACAGGTCGCATGTGAACATTTATCATCACCCGATCCGCCGCAGTGCCCGATTCCCGCCACAGTTGCATGTGAACATTTATCGTCACATCCGACAAGAAAGAAGTACAGGGAACAAGATCATGAAATCCTGGCTGATGAGCGGGGCATTGACCCTTGTCTTTATTGCGGCGATTCTCGCAAGCGGGTGCACGGACACCGTGTCATCGATCACGAGGACTCCCGTCAGTACACCCACTCCCCAGATCATTTACGTGACGGTCATGGTCACTCCGACCCCGGGATCAACCGCTGCCCCGGTTGAACCGGTGACCGTCGCCACCGCTAAAACCACCCCGGTACCCACATCCGTCTATACCGGACTGGTCGTTCCTACCTCCCAACCATCCAACCAGGTACTGATCGATGAGACCTACATCGCCCAGTACAACAACTGGTACTGTGCGGACGTGCAACAAGCGATCGGGCAACCGTACCTCTACCCGGATGAAAAATACAAGTTGTTCGCTTCATCCTCGACCTCACGGGAATGGGGGCACACGAATGTTCTCCTCCTGCAGGACAATGATTACCTGATCTTCAAAACGATCCTCCCGCGATGGGACGATATCGAAAAGACGTTCAAATACGACGGAATCGTCCCGGTGGTCC
>JAQTSH010000112.1:1910-5754 GCA_028711405.1 Methanoregula sp. | reverse complement strand
CCGCGAAACGTCCACAACCGATAGCAACGTGACCGCACCCATCTGCTCCGCCTTCACCGCCGCTGTGTAGCATATCGTACAAACCCGCCGGGCATCCTCTTTGTAATTGGGACGAGCCCTCCGCTCTGCGGTGAGTTTGGTATGAAAGTCGCATGCGCGACTTTCAATACGGAGCCTGTGACCGAAAGTATCATCGATGTTTTTTTAAGAAGCGTTTGATCTTAGTTTATATTTTGGAGGAGGCTAGCCCACGCGGCGAGGGGCAAAAGCCCCTTTTGAGCGTAAGACCCTCATCCCCAATCCAAAAAAGCAGGCGGAACCCAAACAAGAGTTTTCCGCTGTGGCGCGAACATCAGGTCATCGCTTCGTCCATTCCCCCTACGACTTCCCGCTTGCGAACGGGTAGTTCTCCCCCATAACTCCATAGTCGAGAATCTCTCGCAGTACCGCGTCGGAACATGTCCCGCGCTTCTCCCAATACATGGTTGAGCACTCTTCGGCATCAGTGCGATCCTCGAACCGGTATTGTTTTCCTGCCTGGCAAAATCCGGCTGCAAGAGCCAGTTTCTTCTCATACAGTTCGTGCCCGATTCGATCGATCCGTTGCATCTCTTTTGTAACTTTTTCTCCGGTGTCCCTGATATAGTATTGATGAGGATAATTCTCTTCAGAGTTGCGAAACCCGCAATGGGGAACCCGCAAACCATCACCGTTACGATGACCATGAAAGAAACCGCAGAATTTGCAGAACACCCACAGATCGTTCTTGCCATGCCGGTATGCGGGCAGGATGGGCGCTCCGATTTTTTGTGCAAACTGCTCTCCGGCTTCTTTTGTGGGAAACATAGGTGCCATTTTTTTATCACAACTTCATAGATATGCTATCGTGACGCGCTTGAATTTACCGATACGATCGGATTGCGTCCAATCTTTTCTGTTTCCGCATTCCTATCAACACGTGCCAAGAAAAATTTTCAAATTTTTAAATTTTCCCGTGCCGGGTAAAGTCCAAGAATCCGGCAACCAGTTTTCTCTCGCGCTGAACAGTTGGTTTGGGACTTATGCCCCATTGACTTCATACTTGTTTATCTCGCAAACGTAATCGACAAAAAAGTCGGGGTCGATTTTGTCACTGACTAAAACTCATCCCCCCACATTTGGTTCGCAGAGCCGGTTGCTCCACTCTATCCAGCGCCCCGCCATCGTTGTAGGGGGAGCAAATGGTCTGACCGTCGTAGTTCCCTGCACAACCCCCATCATTACCGCCAGGTTCTCGCACACCTATAGTATATCCCCAAGCTCGCATAACGGTCTCGACGCCGAGAGCATCGCACGGGTGTTCAAGATCGTTGCATTAGACCGGGACCAGTTCCGGCACCAGATCGGTGCAATCAGCGAACAGCAACGGCTGGCAATCGTTCGCGCTGATGCGGGACCTGCAAAAACTGGATTGAACCTGTTTTTTTCATTTCACCAGCTCCAGTCACTCCGTCTCGCTCCCGGTTTTTTGTATTGATGGTAGTTCAAATCATTAAATTCCCAATCGCGTACACCGAAGTTAACATAAATGTTAACGTTGGTGTACTTAGATGGGAATTTAACATAAGGAGAAGT
Organism: Methanoregula sp.; assembly: GCA_028711405.1. Taxonomy (GTDB): domain Archaea; phylum Halobacteriota; class Methanomicrobia; order Methanomicrobiales; family Methanospirillaceae; genus Methanoregula. Next base: position 4,140 of record JAQTSH010000112.1, on the reverse strand, counting down.
CTATGACCATACTGGAGATTCTCAAGTCCATGGCAAAGGATAACCAGATATTTTCTTTCTCTCAGCTGTACCAGAAGACCCACATCAAAAAAGAAGTACTCAAGGTCATCCTGTCCCGTATGGAGGAACGGGGATTTATCGAACGGGTTGAGAGAGGCAAGTACCTGATTATCCCACTTTCCAGCGAGAAAGGAAAATACACGCTCCACGAATTCGTCATCGCGTCGTATCTTGTGGAACCATACGCGATCTCCTACTGGAGTGCCCTGCACTATTACGGTCTTACCGAACAGATTCCCGGCACCGTCTTTATCCAGACTCCTGCGCGCAAGAAAAAAAACATATTGGAAATTTTCGGAGTGAATTACCAGGTTGTGCGAGTGAAAGAAGACAAATTTTTCGGTGTCCGGAAGGAATGGATCGAGGAGACCCCGGTCAGCATCACCGATAAGGAGAAGACAATCATCGACTGCCTGGATAAACCCCACTATGCCGGGGGCATTATCGAAGCAGCAAAGGCACTGAAAAATGGTTCGCTGGATTACAACCAGCTCAGCGCATACGCCCTCAGGATCGATAATTTCGCCGTGATCCGAAGGCTTGGTTATCTCTGCGAGAGAATGGGCGTCTCGTTGGATCTTCCCCCGCCACGATCCAAAAGTTATCTCCTGCTCGATCCTACAATGCCTGCGAAGGGTGAGAATGATGCGAAGTGGAGGCTCAAAATAAACATGGACACCCTGCTCACGGGGTCTTTAGAATGATCCCGGACCGTGAGATTAAGGAAAAAGCCCGTGAATCCGGGGTACCTCCGTCAACTATCGAGCGGGATTATGCACAGAACTGGCTTCTTATGCACCTGAGTCCGATCAACATGGCGTTAAAAGGCGGAACCGGTATCCGGAAAGTGTTCATCGAACACTACCGCTTTTCCGATGACCTTGATTTCACGCTCCTTGAGCCGGTCGATAAAGAAACTCTGCAAGCCTCAGTTCGTGATGCGGCAGCCCGGGCCCGGGAAGAGAGTGGCATCCAGTTTGAAGAGGACGTTAGCATTATTGAGACGGTGAGCGGATTCCGGGCAACGGCAAAGTTCAGGATCCTGCACAGCAGCACAATAACTCCGATAAATATTGATCTGGACCTTACCGATCCGGACAATGAACAGGTTTTTCTTCCCGTTCACGTGCGACCAGTCTTCCATCACTATTCAGACCGGCTCGAAGCCTCCGTGACTGCGTATGCTCTTGAAGAGATCATGGCAGAGAAGATCCGCTCGCTCTTTCAACGAACCCGACCCCGGGACCTGTATGATCTCTGGCAACTGGCAGACCGGGTGAACCGGGATGATGTGAAGTCAATCCTTCTTAAAAAATGCGAATACAAAGGAGTCGTGGTGGATCTCCCCTCCCTGAACCAGAAGCGTGACCAGTTTGCAGCAGCATGGAATGTATCGTTGCGGCACCAGTTGCGGGAAATCCCCGACTTTAACGAAGCGTTTGAGAAAATACAGAATGAATTAGAAGAATATTCTCAGACCCCCTCATGATTCCGCTATCACGGTCAGATTGTTTACCCGGACGCAAACACGAAAGTCCGTGAGCAACGGAACTGCGCATCAGCATCCCCGGTGCAACCAGGCATTGTAAAAAAATGGTTCCCCACTTCAAATCTTCATTCCCACAATCGCACCCAACAACCTGCTGCGCCCCGGTCGGGTCCAGAACATTTGTGATCACAAGCCCGACAATCGCGATGGATAACATCCAGCACACCCGTATCACATGCTCATTCTTCCCGACCGCTTCAACCACCGCCTCGGCATCCTCCCACATCCCCTGCCCATCCAGCAAGCGTTTTCTGGCTCCGGTTCGTGTATGCCGGGGGAGCATGTGGAGACACCCGGCTGTCATAGTAACACCTCTTCAGTTCTTCAGGAACTGACAGGAAATACACCCGGTTGCATCGCGGATCAGCGCCCGGAACGCCCGGTCCGGTGTGGGTGAATACAGGACAACCGTTGACTCGTACGAGATCTCAAGAAGTGCACTGTCGATCGGTGTAATCATATCTCCTGCACCGTCATACAGTGTTGCTTCGGGCTTGATAAAGACAAACGTGTGCAATGCAGTGGTGAGGCAGGTGAAGACCTGGTGTGCGGTAAAGACACGCTGAACATCGAAATTGGTTGCCATCCGGTGGACCCCAAACAGCATACGCGAATAGTTCC
>JAQTSH010000112.1:0-1810 GCA_028711405.1 Methanoregula sp. | reverse complement strand
TTGATAAAGACAAACGTGTGCAATGCAGTGGTGAGGCAGGTGAAGACCTGGTGTGCGGTAAAGACACGCTGAACATCGAAATTGGTTGCCATCCGGTGGACCCCAAACAGCATACGCGAATAGTTCCTGCCGATAAATAAAAAGAGGTAGCGCTGGAGATCCGTGTTTGCGTTGATCATGGAAATTACGATACTATCGTGAGCAATGACCGCGTTGAACGTCCCCGGTTGGGACGCCAGCACTTTTTAGCATATGGCTCAGCCGTGCCGGAGGTAAACGTGTACCCGTTGTCTGCTGCACGACGTTGAGTGTGCAAACCGTTACACTGCTATAAAACACTGCTGAAATCCACGCAATGAAATGTTGTCTTTAAAAAATTTCCTTTTCACGCACCATGGTCATGGGCGGGGCAACCCGTCACGAGGTCGGACCATCCGTGCTTCACGCGGGGGTAGTGGGAGGACCAGCGCGGATCGACTTCACCAAAAAGAACCCGACCACCCCGAACGTGATGAGTGGCGATGCCCAGTTCGGGATATGGAACCCAAAACTATCCAGCACCATGATACACCCGAGACAGAAGATCGAGTACATCGCACCGTTCTTTAAAAACCGGTATCTCTTGATCGTCTCGACATTGCGCACGGTCATCTCCCGGACAACAATCGCACCCACGCCACTCCCGATCAGGATCAGGGGCACTGCCATCGTGAACGCAAATGCACCCAGCACGCCATCGATCGAGAAGGTCGCATCGATCACTTCCAGGTAGAAGATCTTGGAAATATCCGACATGTCCCCGGAGAGCATCTTCCGTTCCGCTTCCTCGGCATTCTGCCGGAACCCGTGCACAACAAAGAACGCGGTCGAACCAACCACCGCACCGAACGCCATCATCGGGTTTCTGTTCAGGGCAAACCAGACAATCACGGCAAGGAGGATTGACACAACCGCAAAAAACCAGACGCTCTTTGACGCGATGTAGCGTTCCCCACGGAGACCAAAGTTTTTCTTCTCCAGAAAAAGCCAGTGGAAGAAGAGGAAGACCAGAAAGACCCCGCCCCCGATGAGAAGGATCGGCGCCGATTGCTCGATCGCTTCGATGACGAGCGGATCACTGGAGAATGTCGCTGTCAGGGCACCCACAGGACCGAGCGCTGGAGACGACACCCAGACGATGAGCCACGGCAATAATCCCCGGATCACAAAGACCGCGAGTAACAGACCCCAGACCAGAAACCAGCGCCGGGCACGCTCGGACATCGTCGAGAGGACTTCGGCGTTGATGATCGCATTATCTATACTTGTGATTGTCTCAAACAGGCAGAGCCCGGCGATGACGAGCACAATAGAGAGAATATCCATGAATCAGGATCATTCTTTACCCCCGAAAGATTAAATCCTTTTAGCGGGAACCCCAACGACACTCAGAAGAACCCGGTCTTGTTGGCGCTCCCGGTACCGGAGCACAACACTCATGCGTGCCGGGCCACAATATCCCTGCACAGGAAGTGTACATCCGCTATGAGCCTCGAGATATCAACCGTCAATTCAACGACCATCATCACCCTTGTGCCGCGTTTCGATTCTGCCACCGCTCCGGAGATCGAGGCAGAGTTGCGACTACTCATACAAAAGAATCCCCGGAGTGTCCTTTTCGACTTTTCCCGGACTGAATATATTGCCAGTGCCGGACTCCGGGTGCTGCTCAGCACCACGCGGGAGATTAAAAAAGCCGGGGGAAACGTGGCGCTTGTATCCCTTTCGCCCAAGGTCCGCCAGGTATTTTTGATCGGGGGATTCATGCAGA
>JAQTSH010000111.1 GCA_028711405.1 Methanoregula sp. | reverse complement strand
ATTCGATCTCGTAATAGCCTTCTTCGATGACGTAAAAACTCCGCCAGATATCTTCGATCCGCCGCTTCATCATCGCGCCAAGCGGACCGTAATCGATGAACCCTGCGACCGCACCGTAACATTCAGAAGTCTGCCAGATAAATCCACGGCGTTTCGCAAGATCCATCACATTCTCAAACACATCGCTCATAAGGATCACGAAAATACTTTACTCTCATATAGTTGCACGACTGGTGACAAAAAGACTCTCATGGATATGGAAACGACAGGGCGGGGAATACAACGATCACGGTGGCAAGGCAAAAAATCCGGTTTCCCCCCCCGAATGTAGGGAAAACCAACCCTCCGCTGAATTTTAGTGAGCAGAACACGGGCGCATCAAGCGATAGTCCGGTAAAAATTCTGGTACGGGTATGAGCCACAGACTACGGGAACGATGCAACGGAAACCTGCGGCAAAAAATATCCCGTCACGGTAGGGCAACCTCCCATAATGGACTCCCGGCACAACCTGGAACCGGGGGAATTCCATTCGCATTTTTTTGCAGAATGTAAGCAGAATAGATCTCTTCTTAAGGAACATCCAGAACCAATTTAAAGGGCTTTTGGTCAAAGGAACCATTAAGATAAGAATAAATAGTTGACGCAATATTGTATATCCTAATCCCAAGACGGGGAATGCAATGACCGAAGACAAACGAAAATCAAAGCTTCTGAAATTATTCAGTACGATGTCGGGAAAGACAAAGATTGTCGAGCCGATGAAGAACATTCATGGCACCCTTCGGGACAGCGACGCGATTGAACGTGAAGTCGCTCTCGTCATGCGGGAGATCACGGAGCAGGGGATATTCAAGACCTCATTAAAGCCGATTCAGCTTGCGAAGCTCGTCAATTTATTCTACGCAGGCAAGAACGACACTGAGATCGCACGGGAACTGGGAGATGAGAAACTCTCAAAGACGGTTGCCCGTGCCCGTGTCCGGCTCAAACTCTTCCGGGATCTTGATTTCAAGATGCCATTTGATAAGGAGAAGATGGAGAAACTTGTCGAATCAGGAAAGACGATGAAGGAAGTCTCCGAGGAACTGGGAGTCAGTCCCTCGACCCTGCGGGAATACCGCCACGTGATCGAGGAGCAGGAAGATCCGACCATCGATATCTACATCAACCGTGTCCGGGATGTGATGGAGGATCGTGATATCTCTGAACAGATGACCCGGAGCGCAACCGCCGACAGCCTTGGTGACTCCATCGATATCACAGAAGCTGAACTGATCGATGTGACGTAAGGTCTCACAACCTTACCATCACTGCACCTGCTATGGACTCATATCCATGAGCGCTATAGGCAAACCAGCCATGAACCCTTTTTTAGTCCGGGCTCGCGCATTCTCTCCCGATCTCTCGCACGACACCGGTGGCATATGTCAGCAGCATACATCCGGCTGCTTTTTTTCATTCATGCCTTGCCAGGCGCTGTATGAACCCCAGATACCGATCCTTATCGAACATGATTGCTGCCCGTCATGACCGTGTTCAGATCGGCGCATATGAACCATATCACGAATGTTGGCACTAGCGCGACAGGAAAATTTCATTCCTTTGCACCCACATCTGCATATATGCAACTTACCTGGCTCGGGCATTCCTGTGTGCTCCTTTCCGGCACAAAAAAAGTGCTGATTGATCCCTTCATCGAAGGCGGAAGCGTCGCGTCTACTGATCCGGATATCGTAGCATTGACCCACGGTCACGCGGATCATATGGGTGAGACGGTCGCATTGAAAAAAAAGACTGTCGCAATCGACGATATCGCGAAATATTTAAAGACAAAGGGCGTGCCTGCGGAGGGCATGAATCTTGGCGGGTCAATGACCGTGGATGGAATTTCGTTCACGATGACACCGGCGGTCCACTCGGCATGGATCGAGGAAGCGGGCATCGGGTGCAATGGCGGGGCAGCGGCAGGGTTTGTCATCCGGATGGATGGTGTGGCGGTCTATCATGCGGGGGATACCGCGCTCTTCTCGGACATGAAACTCATCTGCGAACTCTATCGCCCGGATGTCGCTCTTCTGCCTATTGGCGGGCGGTTTACGATGGGTATCGCGGAAGCGATGATCGCGGCAAACTTTGTGGGGGCAAAGATCGTAATCCCGATCCATTACAACACCTGGGAGAAGATTACCGTTGATCCTCTGCCATTCAAAATGGCAATCGAGCGCACAACGGATATGAAGGTACACATCTTAAAACCCGGCGAGAGCCTGGAGATCGGCGCGGTAAAGGGATAGACTCGGGAAACGGTTTTTCGATCATTTTTCGTTGTGAAAGATTACCAAAAAATCCGCACGGGTTTCTTTTTAATTTACAAGGCTTTTCTCCAAGTTTAGGAGGATTTTTGTATCAGAGCCAAAACCAAGGGAAATATTTAAATACATATGCTAATATAACTTAATCTACGATATCAAATTCTGTAAATGAGGATTTCATTAAGTCCCTCACAAAAGAAGCGCTTGAGCAGGAAACAGATATAATCGTACTTCGTAAGTTAGCTCTTCAAATCTTGGGACTCTATGAAACAAAAAACAGCCAATGCACACAGTATCAAGAAGACTTCCAAGCCCTCAAAAATGAAATGAATCGGTAGCCTCCCTTCTTTGCTGTAAAATACCTTCAGCAAGTCAGCACCGTTTCCGGTTGGATTAGTCGATCCTATCCTGCCGACTACAGGCAGGCATTTGCTTTTTGCTATCTCCTCTGCCTCCCGAACAGTCAGTTCCCTTCGCAAGGTTCTTACCCGATTTCGGGAGTTCATGAGGTTTCCAAGTTCCATATGCAAGATAATTGTCAACGCTGTAGGAGCCATCTATAAGCCGGGAACCCTATGTCCGTTCGCAGTTTTGTTACATATGCCAAAACTCCCGGATTCCATACCTTTTGGTTCAAGCGTTACAGTCTGTTTTCGCTTGTCGAAAATTACGACTCTTACGATGATTTAGCGTCTGCTTCTCCGTGGCGTTGTTTCCCTGGCAGATTGACTAGTTCAGACTTCCGGTTTTCTCCACGTTGTCCCACAGGCTTCACACGAATCCGTTACCAGCTGCGCATGCTGTGGTAGGGACATCCCAAACGGATAGGATGGCATTCTGCAATCTTTCATTTGGCTTCTTGTCGCTGAATCGCTATTTTGAGTGGGTAAGTCCATTTCTCTTTAAAAAATCAGGGGCTACTGCTCTCAAATCACTGCTTCATTTGAGGTCTCACCCCGCAAAGGGGGTCGTTGCGACGCCTTGTCGGGTCGCGCCTGGGCAAGGCGATTTACGGGGATGCAAAAAAACCTATTTGATTTTTACATTCGATTCTTCGAAGAACCGGAAAACTTGAAAAATTCCGCCCAAAATCGGGGAGAGGTCAGGAATCTAAAAAACAGTCATCTATCTGCCTCGAGGCGCCATTTGGGGGCAGCGGAACCCACATCCATTCGTATTTTGGATTGGGGGACACCGATCCATACCATGTTTTTTCACCATTTCATGAACTATATTAACCGGCGCTGATGGCTGGAAATTTTGCGATAATTTTCCCACCGGAAAAACCCGGTAAAATTCTCTCTTGGAATTGGAGAAGAATCATTGGGTTTTTCGGATTGCCACTTGTGATACGATAACAGAAAATTACAAGGATTTGGTGGGGACTCTGCCCATGATCATATCTGACAAAAAGGCATCCTGAATACCCATGCCCTGTAAAAATCGCCAGATTGAAAAATAGTTCCGGAACCTGAAAAAAACAGACCCGATATTACTTTAGGCGCCGACCCGTGTCGTGCTCGCATCCCACCGCTTTTTCTCTTCTTCGTAGCGTAAGAATGCCATTTTGAGGGTTAACGTGAATACATCCTTGTTCAATGGTTTTTCAATATATCCGAAGGGTGCGGTCTTTATCGCACGCTGGAGCGTGGCATCTTCCGCATCTGCCGTGATGAACACCACCGGGATGTTATAGAGTCCCCACAGGGTTTTTGCAGCTTCAATCCCATCCATCTGACCTTTCAGGTGAATATCCATGAGCACCAGATCCGGTCCGATCTTCTTTGCAATATCGATTGCTTCATGTGCCGTCGCTGCCGAACCGACGACCAGATACCCGATATCTTTCAACATAAAGCCAATGAGTGAGGTAATGACTGGATCGTCCTCGACAATCAGTATGCCCTTTTTGAATGTTGGCGAATCCAATGAGATCATCCCGGATACTAGTTCTCTGTGATCTCTTCATTTATGTATCTTTATGTCGTTTCGAAATCCGTGGAGAGCGGCGCGGTCAGGAAGTACCCGTTTGCATTCAGTTCCGTGCGGTGCTCTGTGAAAAAAGCGATGCGGTTGCGTTCTGGAATCATCTGGATGCCAGGATCACGCGGGGCATTCTTTTACCACTCCTGGTAGTTCAGCGATGGACATCCGGTGGGATGCGTACTGTTGCATTGAGGCTGTACCCGCATGGTCACCTGAGAACCCATCTCCCCCGGGGTGGTGGGGGGTCATCCATGTTGACTAAGTTCCAGTCCGACCCCTCACACGCAAAATTTCTGAAAAATTACAATTTTTTGACATGAAAATGGCTCATTTTCACCTCATTTTTTTGGGGGGATGGGAGGGGTCAGACGGGAAATTTGTGGTTATAGCCGTTGGGCAACACCCGAAAAGCCGGAATTTTCTGATGGCGGGATGCCTATACTGGCGATCCTTTCCCGTGCGATACATTCCAATCCGACCCCTCTCAACACAGTAAGGATTTGTGTGAACCGCTCTGGTGCACCGGAGATCGGGTTCCTTTAGGGGAATTATTGACTATATTGATTGAAAGAATCCAAAAATGCCTCACCGCCGGAAGTCCTGAACCCCGAAACCGGGGAACGGTGCAGACCGGGACTCGTGGAGGTTTTTTCCCAACCGGAAAATTCCGGATTTTCCCGTCCATGAGGATTGCAGGTTTAAAATCAGATCTTTCAATAACGGATGAGCCGGTCTGCGACTCCATATCAGTGCACAATAGAGAGACCGAACCGGGATGTGATACTATCAATCATGCGGAGGATGGGATCGATGATGCCTGATAACGGACCGGGTGCCGGATTTGCTGTGACTGCCGTGGCAGGTACCTGTGAAGAGGTCATCTGACCTGTGACCGGTGAAGAACCCGATGAGGGAAGTTCAGCTGGTACCGGGGACTCTGCCGGTGCAATAGTCATACGCTCGATAACAATTCGTGGATCCTGCATGGCAACATCCAGATAATACCCGACATCATCCTGGGTGGAGAACCAGACCCGGTTCTGAGCATCAACGTTTATCGTCTCAACAATATTGGAAGTGCCGATCCCTTCAAACCGGGTCAGGTGCCGGAACACTGTACCATCCCGACAGATGTAGATCCCGGTATCCGTTGCAATATACAGGCTTCCAAAAGGATCAGCGGCAATATCGTTCACGGTATTTTGTGCGAGGGTCAGATCCCCAACCGCCAGGATTGATTGAAATCCTGAAGTTTCATCAAAGTGAACGATCGTCGACTCGTTGAAGAAATAGACGCCGCCATGGGGATCACGTTTCACATGCTTCAATAATCCAAAGGTCTCACTTTTTCCTGCGAGCAGCACGAACTGAACGGTATCATTCTCCGGTCTGACAATCCATAATCCCTCTTCCGGGGTAGCGATGACGAGCATATTTCCTGCGGGATCGAGTGCCA
>JAQTSH010000110.1 GCA_028711405.1 Methanoregula sp. | reverse complement strand
AGCACTTGACGTCTACCAGGGACCGCTCAAATTCTAAAAAGCCCCTGCGATGCGAGAAAGCCCGATCCCCATGTCGTGATGCCCGGTTCTGCATCACCTTGATTCCGGAAGAGCGAGGAATTCAGTGATGAGATGCACTTGGTTGCACCCCTCCTCCATCACACCGTTTCCCGTCCGCCACCGCTCTGCCCCGGGAGCGCCATTGCGATCCAGCCCAATCACACATGCTCCACCGTGCATTTCCATCATTTTTATCCCCGCCCACACCGCGCTCTTTTCGCAAAACCCCCCGCATAGCGTAAGTCATTTCCCATTCCGCCAATCCATTCAGCCAGAAGCATCCCCTCACACGTCGTATATAGATATGTCAAAGGGCGCCCCGAGACAAGAAAGAAAAATCCAAAACAAGGAGGAAACAAACTATGGCAGATTTCGTACAGAACACGAATGTAAAATCAGCGGTTCGCACACTCGCGAGCCCAATCGCAGACGTGGCGGCGTTCAATGTGATCGTCCAGTCGGTCATCACGACAAACCCGTTTGCATGCGTCGCATACCTGACCGCCGGGGTCAACCACGACCCCGTGGAAAAGACCAAAGAATCATACAGCGCACGGCTCGTGTATGAGAACGAGGATGCAAAGAGCGTCGGCTCGACTGCGGAGCGGTACAACACGATCGCAGGGTTCAACGCAGGCGTCGCAGTCATCATGGCAAGTGTCCCGCTCGCGACCGCCCATACCGGGACCATCATCCATGACCCGGAACTTGACGGGTACTCCGCGACCCTCCGGTGCCACGACCCGAACGGCGAGATTTACTCCGTGAATTTCACCCGCGACCGCCTCAGCGTCTCGTCCTACTCGGACGACGCGATCCTCGCGAAAGTAGAGACCTGGGCAGACACGGTCACCGCCCTCGCGTAAGGTGATCGTCATGGTTGACAACGAGATACTCATCATCGGCGCATTCCTCGGATCAGGAATGCTCGCCTACGTGATCATCCCCGGTCTCCTCGTCATGTGGGACCGGGTACTCGATCACATGGAGCAGCCCGGAACGGAGGAAGTGAAAAAGCAGTAGAACGGCGGGGGAGTAATCCCCTGCCATTTTTTTTTTATAATCAACGGGTTAATCCAAAAAGTTAGTTCGCCGGTTTCATTGTCTCCAACCCCCTCAACCACTCGCACCCCCCTCTTCGCACCAACTCCGCCTGCTACTGAATCTATCCGGTATTTACCGTCCACCTGGTACCGCTCAAATTCTAAAAAAGCCCTGCGATGCGAGAAAACCCCGCATCCCCCCGGGGGAATTCCTGATTATATTGTATTGTCAATGAGGACTAGGACTAAAACCAAAACTGGAATACTATTCCTTACTCGCTCATCAGCCAGTCTTCCCGGGAAATATCTGCTTGCCGGAGAATCCTGACAATGAGATCCACACTAATTTCTGTGCGATGTGGATTTGGGAGGGTGAGAACGAGATCGCCACGGATCATGTACGGGTGTTTCCCGCCATGAAACGGACCATCAAAACTAAACGTCTTTAGCCTCCGGACAAGTTCTGCCCATGAGACCGGCGTAATTTTATGCCCTGACACTCTGATCCAGCCTTATGACTTCCTCAATGGTGCAATTATCTATTTGGGGAATTGGGAGTCCACGCCGAAGTCGAACAATAATCCAGCCGTCGATCACTTCCATCAGGTTGGCGCGGCATTCTTCCAGGGTTTTCCCGGTTGCATATACTCCTGCCAGTTCCGGGATCTCCCCGTAATAGGGCTCATCATCCTTGATGATCTCATACCGTGCATGGGCAAGGGCTTTTTCAATATATTGCAGGATCATTGTACCCTTATACTCCTGTTCGGCCTTATAAAAGGTGACCGGAATAGCTAGATGTTTGCAGCATCAGCGTATTAAATCCTCTTTTTTTTACAATGTCATCCTCCTGCTATTTTTAAACCCCAGAATCTTCCGGTTCCCGGGTCGTGATGCCCGGTTCTGCATTGCGTTCGATTCCGAAAGAGTGAACAATGCAGTGACAACAGCCACTTGGTTGCCCACCCTCATGCGATCCCACCATGTCTCCCACACCACTTCCTGCCATTCCCCCAACCACAACCCCGACAAAATCCCCGGCATAGACCTCGAGCCCTCCCATACGACAAGCACAATCTCCCGCATCAATCCCGAGGCTCAGCCCCGCGAGGATGCCGGCAATGAGGTGCTCGGGCGTGCCGGCTTCGGAGAGAAGACCATCTCCCCGCTCCGTTCGTCCGTCATCCTGATGAATATGAGATCCGTGATCTGCCCGATATAATCCCCATAACTTCCGTGCACTCGTGTTCATGGTAACGTGACGTTCGAACACCAACATTCCAGATACGAATAAATAACGGAGCGTTAAAGGAAAATCAGATAAGACGATAAACTGCAAAAAAACCCGGATCTGCAGGATCATGCGACAGGGGCTTTAGGCAAAAGAGAGGGACATCGCGATCCCGGCACCATCCCAACACTGGAGGAACAAACCATTCAATTTCATTTAATGTTTTTATGTGAGGGGGCAACGTCATGCAGAAGAGCCCGGAACGAGAAGTAACTTCACTTTTCGGGATGCCCCTCGCGAAGGGGAGGTGGGGGCTCGTCGTATCAGGTCTCATTATCAACCTGTGGCTGGGTTCAATATATGCATGGAGTGTCTTTGTCAAGCCGCTCACGGATTATTATACCAATGAACTTGGCCAGGCTGTAACGGCAAATGATATCCTGATGCCGTTCTCGGTGTTCCTTGCAGTCTTTGCAATTACCATGCCGTTCACCGGGAGGATCATTGACACCTATGGACCCCGGAATGTGACGATCATCGGGGGTGTGCTGACCGGTCTTGGCTGGCTTCTGGGTTCCTTTTCGTCATCTGTCCCGATGCTCTACGCAACGTTTGGCGTGGTTGGTGGCATTGGTGTAGGTATTGCATATAGTGTGCTCGTGGCGGTTTCAGCACGCTGGTTCCCTGACCGGCGGGGTCTTGCAGTCGGGCTCACGGTTCTTGGCGTCGGATTCTCCGCGTTCTTTACCGCCAACATCGCAGGCTGGTTGATAGGCGCCTATGGTGTGATGAACACGTTTACGATCTTTGGTGTCGTGATTATTGTTCTCACGATACTGCTGGCGCTACCCTTGAAATTTCCCCCGCCCGGATGGGTTCCGGAAGGGTGGACGCACCCGGCTTTGATACCCGGTGAGGAAAAACCCTGCGAATACACCCAGTCCATGATGCTTAAATCCTCATCATTCTACGGGCTCTGGACCTGTTACTTCATCGGCTGTCTTGCCGGTCTCATGGCAATCTCGATAGCACAACCGGTAGGCACCGATGTTGGCATTGAGGCAGGGCTTGCCACATTCCTTGTAGGTTTTTTTGCGATCTTTAACGGAGGCGGACGTCCCGTCTTTGGTGTACTCACCGACACATTAACGCCCCGGAATGCTGCTCTGGTATCTTTTTTCCTGATCGCATTGGCATCGCTTCTCATGTGGCAGGTCCCGATCGTACCGGTTTATATCCTTGCTTTTGCTGTACTGTGGGGATGTCTTGGGGGTTGGCTCGCCATCGCACCGACAACCACCGGCAGGTATTTTGGCACCGGGGACTACCCGAGGTGTTACGGTTTTGTCTTCCTCGCTTTCGGTGCCGGTGCAATTGCCGGGCCGCAGCTTGCAGGGGTCATCAAGACGTCGACGGGGTCCTATATCGGAGTATTCCCGTATGTGCTCGTGCTTGCAGTCGTCGGTAGTATCATCGCGTTTACCCTGATGAAACCACCAAAACCAATAACCTGATTTTACGCATCGGGTCACCGTCATAGTACCCGAATGATTGCAGCGTGAGCTTTTCCCTTGAGTGTGCATGAAAACGAGAGCCCCCCGGTCATGTTCGCTCGACCTCGTTCAGCATCGCAGTACTCCGCCCTCCTCACCTTGACACTCACAACCAGCACCTCGAAAAACCACCGGCATCTGTGCCGAACCCTCCTACACAACAAGCACAATCTCCCGCATCAATCCCGAAAGTCAGCCCCGCACCGATAACGGCAATGAGGCGCTCGGGCGTGCCGGCTTTGGAGAGGGGATGGTCCGGCAGGGGGATTTTTCCAGCTCCCCCTATCACTGATACCATACCGATACTATCACCCCAAAGCGATACATATCAGTGATAACATTAAATAGGTATCACTAATAAGTGATAACTATGAAAGACTCTGAAAACCCGGAGAGTTCAGAAGACTTCATCCGGAATCAGCTGGGTCTCCCGCCAGATGCAAAGAATGTTGATCTGGGTTCTCTGTATGATGCAGTGGCTGTCGCGCTACCAATACGCCCGGACCATGTATTCCAGGACAGCGGGCGGATATTTTTTATCGAAGTAAAAAGTACCCCGGTAACCATCGATACGCTTGCACGGATGACCCTCCAGAAAGAACTCTGGCAGAAAAAACCAGACCGACCGGCAGTCCAGCTGGTTCTTGCGGCAAAGACCATCAATACACGGGAGGAATCACTTGCACGGGATCTCGATATCAGGGTAATAAAACTCCCCTGGGCAATCAGCACACCAAAGGGACAAGCGTATAAGTCAACCAACATGCGCATCAGTACCTGGAAATCCTGGAAAGTTATTACGCGTTTACTCAAGGAAAAAAGTACCTCCATCCGGCAACTTGCACTTAAGGAGGATGTATCGTACGCCTGGACGCATAAGGTCATCGAAATGTTAAGTGAGCAAAATGTGGTGAAAAAAGATGGCGGATATGTAACAATAACTGACGTTAAAAACCTCCTTAATGGCGTCGCATGGGAACGCCCCATGAGGAATTTACAGGTCGGGGAAATCTTTGTTGATTTCTCCGGGTCCCATTCCGCAGCCCAGGAAATCAGCCGGACCCTCAAAGAGCAACATATAAAATTCGCATTTACGGCGTACACCTCCGGAGGACTGTATACCTCCTACGCATTTCGGCAGGATGCAATCTATCTCTATCTCGAAAAGGAGACTATCGACCAGTTTAAGGAAAATTTTGGCTCAACAAAAGAGAACACTATCCGCGCCGTGATCTATTCCCCGGACCGGGATGTATTCACGGATGTTCGTGAGAGAGAATCCATTATCATCACGTCGCCAGCCCAGACGCTTCTTGATCTCGCCGGGCTCGGGTATAGTGCTATGGACCTGACTAATGTAATGTTGGAGAAGTATGCCGGACTATAATCCCGGCCCGGCAATTATTGAGGCCTCTTTTGCAGAACTCCAGAAAATTGTATCGTGGATAAATAACCCGGGCGAAGATCCCGCAAGAACAAAAACAGTACTTATAGGTGGATGGGCTGTCGATGCATACAACCCGTATTTTGGTTCTGTAGATATCGATTTGGTAGCAGACAGAAATACTCAGCAATGGCTGATTGATCGCTTAAGATCCAACGAAGGATATCAACATCATACCCAGTATCCATCTGATACTGTTAAAAAGGAGACTCCTCATGGAGATATTATTCTCGATTTTATATCGCGGGAAACTCAATATCCTTTCGAGGGGCACCCGGAAGTTCCATTCACTTTTGAAATTCTTACCGGAAACACGGTTTTTCGAAATGTCCGGCGAGGAGCACAAATTCAGGTTCCGAACCGTTCAATTTTAGTCCTTTTAAAATTAAAAGCGGCATGGGATAGATCGTATAGAATTCTCAATCAGACCTCGCTC
>JAQTSH010000109.1 GCA_028711405.1 Methanoregula sp. | reverse complement strand
TGATTGTGTCCGGGGCGACGATCCCGGCTTTTGCCCCCATCTCAATTGCCATGTTGCAGCAGGTCATCCTGCCCGGCATCTTCATCTTCTCGATCGTCTTCCCGCAGAACTCGATCGCCTGGTATGTTGCACCATCCGCCCCGATGTCAGCAGCGATGGCGAGGATAAGGTCTTTCGCACCCACGCGGTCAGAAAATTTCCCTGTGACCTCTGCCCGGATAGTCTCCGGCACCTTGAAGTAGAGCGCCCCGAATTTCAGCACAAATCCCATGTCAGTGGACCCGATTCCCGTGGCAAATGCCCCGGTTGCCCCGTACATACAGGTGTGCGAGTCTGCCCCCACAACGATCTCACCCGGCGCCGCACGCCCCTTTTCGAGCACCACCTGGTGGCAGACACCTTCGTTGATGTCATAGTTGTGGATCTGTTGTTCCGCGGCGAACTTCCGCATACCCGCCTGGTTCTGCGCCGCTTCAATCGAGTCTGCCGGTACCTGGTGGTCGAAGAGCATGATAATGCGTTCGGGGTCAAATACGGTCTTTCCACCCATCTCGTAGAACTTCTGGATGGCAAGCGGTCCGGTGATATCGTGAATCATTGCCCCGTCCACCGGCGTCATCACTACTTCGCCTGCCTGAACATCCCTGCCACAGTTTTTGGAAAATATCTTCTCTACGATCGTTTGTCCCATGCGTTATCAGGAGTACTATGCACCGTAATCGCACATTTAGTTTGGGGAACCCGCTCCAGACATTATAGGTTCGAAAAAAATCGCAGTCAAAGTAACCTTTAACCTCATCTCAGTTCAAGATCACGTGACAATTATGACACGACGAATCCCCCTGTTCATTGCGATCACCGCAATCATTGCGATGGCGCTTGTCGGCTGCGCATCCGCAGCGGTGACTGATACGACCAATGAAAAAACCATCTCTGTTTCCGGATCGGGAAATGTGATCGGTACACCTGATCGGGCACAGGTCACCTTTGCCGTTTCGACGGAAAATTCAGATGTAAAGGTTGCTCAGCAGGCAAACGCCCTGCAGATGACGAGTGTGATCGATGCCCTCGTTGCCTACGGGATCCCGAAAGATGCGCTGAAGACTACCGGGTACACGATCTACCCGGTCTACGAAGACACAAAGACCCCCTTTGGTCAGAAAGTCCGCACCTACCAGGTGTCCAATACCCTCACGGTCACGCTCCATGACGTGAACAAGACCGGCGATGTCATTGATATTGCGGTGGCAAACGGCATCAACCAGGCACAATCGATCCAGTTCCTGCTCTCCGATGCACAGGCGCAGGTGCTCCGGACCCAGGCACTGACAAACGCGGTCACGCGTGCCCGCGCAGATGCGGACACTATCGCGACTGCGCTCGGCACCACGATCCTTGATGTGAAGAGCGCGGAGACGAGCGGCGGGTATACCCCGGTGCTGTTCCAGAATTACCAGGCAGACAGTGTAATGATGAAATCTGCGGGAGCAGCGACACCGATCCAGACGGGCGATATCACGGTCACCGCGCAGGTATCGGTCACGTACCGGATCCGGTAACTGCCGGGTCATCTTCACAACTTTTTTACAGTTAGAGCGTGTGATCAATTCTTAAATCAGTGTACATGTCCCGAAAGCGGGATCCAATATCGTGTAAGTATCGAATATCCCAAAAATTGCGGATACAATAGGATTGATCTGAAATGGAGCGCAATATCGGTTTTAAAGAGCGGAGGTACATCGAGGAGCTGCGAATCCTGACCCGGTCCACCGCGCTGGACTGCGTGATCGATGACCGGTTCGACCGGGTGATCTACGTGATCCGGCAGGGTGACATGGGGCTTGCAATTGGCAAGAAAGGGGATAATATCAAGCGGTTGCAGAACGTGCTCGGCAAGCGTATCGAGATGGTGGAATATGCTGAAGAACCGGATGTCTTCATCGCGAACATATTCAAACCGGCTGAGGTGACGGGAGTCGAACGGACACCCGACAGCGGATCGGTGAACGTGTTCGTGCACAAGAAGAGCGACCTTGGCATTGCGATCGGGAAAGCCGGCTGCAATATCGAGAAAGCGCGCATCCTGTGCCGGAGGTTTCACGGGATCGAGATCGGGGAAGTGCTGCTCGGCAAGGAGACCGCATGAAGCCACAGGTCGATCCCGCAATCGTGCGTGAACTCTGGGAAGTTATCTGTGACCGGGCGGATCACCCGACTCCGGATTCGTACACCAGCCGGCTCTTTTGTGACCCGAAGGGGATCGACAAGGTGCTCGAGAAGGTGGGCGAAGAGTCAACAGAGTTTATCCTTGCCGTGAAAAACGGGGTTGGAAAACGCACCGTTGAAGAAACCGCCGATCTCCTGTTCCACCTGTTCGTCGCGCTCCGGGCGGCGGATGTGGACCTTGCCGATGTGATGACCGAGCTTGCCGAGCGGCGAAAATAATCTCCCTATTTTTGCAGGAACGTGGACAGGTCGATGACGTGGGGGAGCGTTGTTCCCTTCACCCCGGCAGCATCTAGCACCGACTCATCCACAAGGATCGGGACGTTTCCCCGCAGGGCGACCGCGATCCCGTCACTTGGGCGGCAGTCGACATACTCTTCATGGTTGTTCGATGAGAAGACCAGTTCTGCAAAGAAGACCCCGTTCTCGATGCTGTCGATCTGAAGGTATTTTAGTGTGATCGAAAATTTTGTGATGAGGTCCAAAAACAGATCGTGCGTGAACGGGCGGGGTGTCACCTCCCGGATGATCGCGCAGTTGATGGCGATCGCTTCCCAGAGCCCGACAAAGATCGGCAACTGACGGTCTTCCCCTGCCGTGAGTATGACGAGCGGAACGGTGGCAGCGTCGCTGACTGCGACAAATACCCCCCTGACTTCACATGTAACCGGAGCCATGCCTGATTCTATGATTGCCGTTCTCCCTGATAAATGGTGAGGTGGGAAAGAGCGATGACCAAAAGGATGAATGAGTTATGGTTTGTGGGCTTCCCTTCGGACGATGATACAACCCGCCAGGATGCCGAGGGCGATGTTGAAATAATAGAGGACGAGCCGCCAGATGACAACGAAGATGCCTACAATGGATGCGGGGATGAAGATCGCATACAGGGTGGTGGCGCCGATCTCGGCTACCCCGGAACCCCCCGGGGTGAGCGGGAGCAGCATGAGGATGGCAAGGATGAGCTGGATCACGAACGACTCAAGGATGAGCGGGGGTTGACCGAGTCCGACCAGGATCAATGAGGCGGTGAGCGTCCCGGATACCCAGAAGAGGAGGGTACAGAGAAATCCCCGGACGAGCCCGCCCTTCGCGGTGCGGGTGAATTTTCCGACGGCGCAATGGAAGTTCCCGATCTCGAGATCGATTTGTGCATCCAGTTCTTCCACCTCCGCCACCTCCCATTTCCGGGTAAAGAAACGTGCGCACCGGTGAGCCACCCGTTTGATTACATCAGGTCGGCGCATCGCAAGGAAGAACAGGACAAGGCACCCGGCGACGAAGATCCAGGTGACGACGACCATGATCCCGGAGATGGCACCGAGGCTCTTCCACTGGTCGGTGAGGACGAGCATCGCAAACGCGGCAAGCCCTGCGAGCGCGATACCGTCCAGTACCCGTTCCATGATGACGACAGCGGTTGCATCCCCGATTGGGACGTGAGCCTTGTAGAGTTCGTGGATGCGTACCGGTTCCCCTCCCGCTTGTGCCGGGGTTATGGCTGCCGCGAGCAGGTTGGCAAAGATCATGTTCAAGGAATAAAAAAATCCGATCCGGTACCCGAGCGAACCGGACATCGTCCTGACTCGCCACGCCCAGATGCACATCGTGAGGAGATGGGTCAGGCACGCGAGGACTAAAAAGAGCACATTGACCTCCTGGAGGTACTGGAGCGTCGTCTCGTTGATCGTGAGACAGAGAATGACCACAAGGACCACGAGCGAGAACCCGATGGAGAGATACAGCCATTTCCTTTGGGATTTTTCCATGATCTTCTCCACGAGACGTACAAAAACACCGCAAGTCAAGGATACCGCGACACACCAAACCGGTGGCTCCGGTTCAGATCGAAAACGGGATGGATCTTTGTGCGGCAGGTATGGTGCGGCACACCGGCATCGTTGTCCGGCAGAAACCCCGGATAGCGGTTCCGTATCAGGTTACCGGGCAAACTATTATACTCTTTAGTCTGGAAACCGGCACGCCGTTTTCATTCCCGGCATGCATGTCGTCTCGTACCGTTCACTGGTATGATACACGGCTGGCTGACCCGTTTTTCTTTCGCGTCAGATGGTGAACACGTCGCGGTTCCCGATGACCTGGAACAAACCTGCCCGTACACCGGCATCCAGCCAGCCATGCCCGTAACTGAAACAGGAGAGGGCGTCCTCATACTGTTCCCCGTGTGAGTAATACATTCCCTGGGTGGCATACGCTGCGACGATCACGAGCAGCCGGGCGGCAAACTCATGAACGCTCGTTGCCGGGTCCGGGGCGGGGACAACAGAGGTCCGGGCAGTGTCGAGCAACCGGGCGTACCTGATGGTTTTCTCGTAAAGTTTTGGTCCGAGATGGTGGGGAAGTTTGTCACAGGAGCCCTGGAACGGGCAGGATTTGTGGGGGGTGCCGGGGGAACCGGGCAGGGAAAGCAGCCCGTAGGCACACCCGAAGTGCAACCAGCCAAACCCGTACCAGTAACTGGCGAGGGCATTGACCAGATCCCCGGCTGCCTCGAACGTTGCCCCGTCCTGGGAATAGGCGTGCGCCATGCCAAGTACCGTCCCGGCAATCGTTCCCAGGGGAGTGATCTCCGGCAGGGGAATTGTCGTGTGGGATACATCTTCAGACAGGAGTGTCCCGCAAAAAGCGATCTTCATAAGTCAGCAAACATCTCCAGGTACTCCCGTTCCATGTCGTGCAGTGCAGCGGGGACGATGACGATATGCAGCGGCTGCCCGAATGCCGTGGTACTGACCTGTTCTGCGGTACCCGCCCGGACGACCGGCGTACCCGAACCCGCACGGGCGATACCGATATAGAGCGGGATCGTGATTCCTTTTTCCCGTGCGAGGTGCTCGAGGATTTTTACCGCCTCCCCCACGGTCATGTACCGGTCCTTCTGGATATCGAGGTAGACAAGGGTGTGGAGATTCCGGGAGAGGTTCTCCTGTATCACATCCATGGGGGAGGTGGGAAACCAGTTCTTCTGCGGGAACGGCACCGAACATGCCTTCCCGAACCGGTAGTTCTGGAGCCCGGAAAGCCCGCAGACCGCGCTCGCAATCGAGGCGGCATGGATGATCGCGGTCGGAATCCCCCGCTTCTTTGCCCGCATCCTGAGATCCGCATGGGTCGTGGAGACCATCGGGTCTCCGGCACAGAGAAAGACAACGTTGCCCCGCGAGGCAGAATCGAGAAGTTGTTCAGGGTACTGCTCCACATCCTCCCGGTACAGCGGGTGAACCGGCTTACCATAGAACTCTTCGAGTTCAAAAAGCGTGGTGCCCATCAACCGGGACGTGTAACATTCGAGAAATACCTCGTCCGCACTCCGGATGAGGGCAAGCCCTTTCTCTGAGATGTCTTCTTTATCATAGAGCCCGAGTCCGACAAAGGTCAGCATCGATCGATTCTCCGGTACCGTAAAGGGATGTAGCCGTTCATTTCCGGTGCATACATAGGAGCATGGGGCGGTTAATTATTCCTGTCCTTCACGGTGACCGGTGTCATCTCATGCCCGTGACTGCCCGGTCTAATAGGGATACTGGGTGATGAAGTCTACGAGGGATTCAAGGACAAACCGCACGTCATCCTTCTTCTTTGAGGAGATAAAGAAGACCGGGACCTCTTTATCGAGTGCGAGCGCAATCCGG
>JAQTSH010000108.1 GCA_028711405.1 Methanoregula sp. | reverse complement strand
GGGCTTTTCCTGCTTCCCGCATGTCCTCCGGAAGGAACAACTCGACCGGTTGCCCGATCACTTCCTGTTCAGTCAGCCCGGTCAACTTCTCGAATGCGTGGTTGAACCGTGTAACACAAAAATCCTTGTCCCAGACGACAATGGGGGCGTTGCCGTAATCGAGCAGTTTCTGGAGATACTCGTTCGTCTCCTGCAACCGGTCTTCCGCCAGTTTCCGTTCGGTCACGTCCCGGATCGATTCGATGGCGCCGACTGGTTCCCCGTTCACATTGTAGAGCGGACTAGCCTTTCCCCAGAGTACGACAGATTTGCCATTCACGACACACGTCATCTCGGCATAGATGACCTTTCCGCACTTTTTGATATTCTGGTACTCACGGGAGTCGATCACTACATCAGGATTGAGGATGCTGTCAATCAGAACCGGTCGTTTTTTGGTGTAGAATGGAACGGCATAGGCATAATCCCCTCTGCCGACCATCGTGTCTTTTTTGACACCTGTCATCTCCTCAATTGCCCGGTTCCACGCGATGACTGTGCCGCTCTGGTCGATAGCAAATGTGGCATCGGGCAGGTGATCGATGATGTCGGAGAGCCGCTGTTCGGATTGCAATAAGGCGTCTTCCGCCTGCTTCTTTTCGGTGATGTCCCGCCCAACACCGACAATGGCGATCACTGTGCCGTGTAGATCGAGCATCGCCTTGTTCGCCCAGCCAAGCCATCGCACGCCGGATGGAAGGGTAATCCGCTCCTCAAGGTACGAACGGTACGGGGGGGCGAGGAGTGCGGCAAGCGCAGGTGTGACCGGGGCATCCACACCGGTTCCCGAGAGGAGCGGGAACGGTTTACCGACGAGATCTACTTCCGGTCTGCCGAAGAGTTCACAATAGGTTTTACTGACAAACAACAGCCTTCCCCGAATGTCCGTCTTTACCACGAGATCGGTCAGGTTCGTAACGAGCAGCCGGTATTTTTCCTCGCTCTCGCGGAGCGCTTCCTGCAGATTGATAAGATTGGTAACGTCCCGTCCCACCGACTGGTACTCCACCACCTGCGGTTTACCGGCAAAGATGGCACGGTCACTCCAGCAGTGCCATCGTCTCTTCCCGGTGGGGAGATAGACCTGGTGAAGGATCGTAGCAACAGGATTTTCCGGCGTGAGGGCGGAGAGGTGTGCCCGTACGAGGATTGCATCCTCCTCCGAGAGCTGGACCGAATGCTGCCTGCCCAGGTACAGGTTCCGGTCCAGACCGAAATACCGGCAGTAGGCATCGTTCACGAAGGTGAGTGTGCCATCCGGCGCAAACCGGCAGATCATCTCGGTCTGATCTTCGACCACGTGCCGGTACCGGCTCTCGCTCTCGCGGAGGGCTGCCTCATTCTTCCGGCGTATTGTAATATCCCGGACAATCGAGAGCGCGACCGGTATGCCTTTGAAGGTGAAGATGTGCGTGCTCACCTCTACCGGGCAAATGCTCCCATTCTTGCGCCGGTGCAGGGATTCGAACGTGGCACTCCCGGTTGCGGCGAGATTCTCCATTGCCGCTGCTATGACACCCTGACGGGGAGGTTCCGGCACGATGTCCTGCGGGGACATGGTCAGCAACTCCTCCCGCGTATAGCCAAGCCACCGGATCGCGACATCGTTGACCTTGATATACTTCCCCGGACCTTCAGGGGTCATCCGGTGCAGGAAGATCGCATCGTTCGCATTGTTGAAGACCTCGCGGAAGAGCTGTTCGCTATCGTGAAGTGCCCGCTCGGTATTCCGTAGTGTGACGATATCGGTGACCGTCTGCCGGAGATCTTCAAACAGGTACTTCGGCTCGCCCCGTTTCTGGAGATAGAGATCCGCACCATACCGGTACGCCTCGATGACAGTCTCGGTCCCTCCCCTGCCGGAGAAGAAGATAAACGGGAGATCCGGTCTCCTCGCACGAACGATCTTTAAAAAGTCGATCCCGTCCATCGTGGGCATCTGGTAGTCGGAGATGATCGCATCGATCTTCTCGGTGTGCAGGATCACGAATGCCTTTTCCACGGATTCCGCCGGGTGGACGGTGAAATTGCCACTTTTTTCAAGGAATTTTTTACCTATTTCCAGAAGGGAGCGCTCATCGTCGACGTAGAGGACACGGATTTTTTCAGGACTGAAAGATGCATCCATTCTCTCTACCATATTCCCCTATCTCGTTTTCTCTATTGTTACTGTGATAGAAATGACCAACAATACCCTATTCCCGTCAAAGGATATATACACATAATGTATTTCCAAATTTTGTCTCAATAAAAGAAAGATTCCGGGAAAAACATCAGAATCTTCCTGTCTCTCATCCTTCATGCCTTCGCGTTGCGAGAATCTCATGAGCATTCAGTCTCATTCTCTTCCTTGCCCTTGAACCGGTATGCTCCGTTCGGCACCGTTATTTCGAACCGTGTGCCTTTGACCGGTTCACCGTTCTCTATGATCGTGATACCGGTGATCGCAAGGATCCCTCGTGAGAGGAACAGCCCGAGCCCGGTGTTTTTGCCGAAACCCCGGGTGAAGAGTCGCGACTGCGGATTGCCCCAAAAAACGAGCAGGGGAAGTTACTCCCATCCCCCGTTTGTTCTTACTTCTGTCCTTTACAACTCCATGTGATCGAGGACCCGGTCCCAGATGACGAGCATCCCCGGAATGATCACATACGCGAGCAGTCCTGCGCCGAGGAATGCTCCAGTGATGAGGATTTCGTTGTCCATCAATCTCACCTTACGCAAGTGACGGGACGCGGTCTGCCCAGACCCCCCAAACACCGACAACTCAATCCTCACAAGCGCAGCGGCATTGTAGTACCAGCAGAACAGCACCTGCTCATCGGAGAGGCAGATCCAAACTCCCCCTCCTTTGTTCCCGCCAACCTTGCAGTCCGACCCGGGAGCCGATCGCCTGCTGGAAAGAACATAAAAGGACATTTTGGAAGACCGTCGGTAGAATGCAAAAAAATGACCTGTTTTAGGGTGAATAAGACGTGGTTTTGCCCAAATAAGACCTAAAACAGCATTCCGAAGGACCGGGTTGATCCAGGATCCTGTACTTTCACCGTCGGAGGATTGGGTACTGTAGGATTTGAGGGATGGTCGGTACCCTTCAGCTGATCACAACCAGCATGAGACAGATCTACCGGGCGGATTTTGATCCCTCCTCCCGGATGCCAAAAACGGTATGCTCAAAACAGGGGTTTTTCTCCATTCCAGG
This sequence comes from Methanoregula sp., assembly GCA_028711405.1. Classification (GTDB taxonomy): domain Archaea; phylum Halobacteriota; class Methanomicrobia; order Methanomicrobiales; family Methanospirillaceae; genus Methanoregula. The sequence continues at coordinate 2,670 of JAQTSH010000108.1, read as the reverse complement.
TACTACAGGTCACCCGGCAGCCGATCGCCTGCTGGAAAGAACATAAAAGGACATTTTGGAAGACCGTCGGTAGAATGCAAAAAAACAACCTGTTTTAGGGTGAATAAGACGTGGTTTTGCCCAAATAAGACCTAAAACCGCATCCCGCAGGACCGGGTTGATCCAGGCTCCTGTACTTTCACCGTCGGAGGATTCTGTATTGTAGGATTTGATGGATGGTCGGTACCCTTCAGCGGGTCACAACCGGCATGAGACAGATCAACCGGGCGGATTTTGAACCCTCCTCCCGGATACCAAAAACGGGATGCTCAAAACAGGGGTTTTCTCCATTCCAGGTACTACAGGTCACACGGCAGCCGATCGCCTGCAGGAAAGAACATAAAAGGACATTTTATGGATACGTCGGCAGAATGCTAAAAAATGACCTGTTTTAGGGTGAATAAGACGTGGTTTTGCTGGAATAAGACCTAGAACGGCATCCCGAAGGACCGGGTTGATCCAGGCTCCTGAACTTTCACCGTCGGAGGATTCTGTACGGTAGGATTTGATGGATGGTCGGTACCTTTCAGCTGGTCACAACCGGCATGAGACAGATCAACCGGGCGGATTTTGAACCCTCCTCCCGGATACCAAAAAAGGTATGCTCAAAAAAGGGGTTTTTCTCCATTCCAGGTACTACAGGTCACACCACAGCCGATCGCCTGCGGGAAAGAACATAAAAGGACATTTTGGAAGACCGTCGGCAGAATGCTAAAAAATGACCTGTTTTAGGGTGAATAAGACGTGGTTTTGCCGGAATAAGACCTAAACCAGCATTCCGAAGGACCGGGTTGATCCAGGCTCCAGTACTTTCTCCGTCGGAGGATTCTATACGGTAGGATTTGATAGATGGTCGGTACCCTTCAGCTGGTCACAACCGGCATGAGACAGATCAACCGGGCGGATTTTGATCCCTCCTCCCCCATAAAAAGGGGAAGTAATTGGATGGTGATGCCCTGTGACCGGCAGGTCACCCCGGCGTTCCAGCCGGGACCGGCTGTTTTGCTACGGCATGTTGGTCTGGTCGGGGAGTGGCGAGAACCTTCCCGTCCCGGTCCAGCTCCACGAGACCGGCGTCTTCGATCCGGAAGAACCGTAAGACGCCGTACGGGGACCAGAACCAGATCTCGCGCGAGACAAAAGCAGGAGCCGTAAGATGGCGGAACTGTTGGATCGCTTCACAGCACTGCGCCTCCATCTGCCCGGGTGTGCACCAGAGATGACGGGTCCGCTTGACCCGGACGATGCAGAGCCGGTCGGTCGCAAGGAACAGGTAATCGCAGTCGAATGCCGGTTCGTCCGTGAACAGAAGGAGCGCGCCCCGTGCCTGTGCGATCGGCAGCGCTTCGTCAAGCGCCTTCTGCGGCGGTCGTCCCCGGGTCATGCCAGCTCACGCTCCGTTACAGATTGTTTTTTTTGCACCTTATGCGGTGTCCTGACTCTCCAGCCTATGATCCCGGTCTTGCATTCAGCAAGGAATGGATCCGGTGACATATGTCTCCGTGCCCATTCCCGTTCCTCGTTTTCCTGTCCGGTCCCTGCCACACCGGACGCTGATACATCCCGTTTGGATACCTCGCGGGAAGGTCCGGCAACACCTTCGCTTCTCCGTTTAAAAATCCCGAAGGATTCCGCTGTTTTGTTTTTCAGTTCGTTTGTTTTCATGATTGATCACTCGATTTTTTCTGCTCGTATTGCCTGCGGGAATGCCTACGCACATTCACATCTCGAAAAACCGGTTCGTGCGTGACCGGGTAGCACCGGAACTCATCGCCAGCCAGAGCCATTGTCTATTGAGACGGCAGGTGACCTGTCAGTGAGTTGCCGTAAAAGATACCCGGGCACCGGCAGACCGGCGCTTACTGACGTAACGTAAAAAAGGTGAAAAGCGAAAAGATCGGGGCGTGACCGCTCGTCAACCTGTACCGCTTCCCCGCGTGCATTGCGTCTTTTGTTTCTGTTGATACAATGAGATGTACAACTCCTGCAACGGCTGACTCTGATGGCGTTACCGTCCAGATTGCAGCGCCCGGTTTTTCTATGATGGCACATGCAAGCCTTGTCGCCGTAATTTTCAGTCGTGCGATGAATTCTCTCAACATTGTAATAATCCACCATTGGTTTCTGATATATTAAGGCAATTGATGACAGCGAAAAAACTTGAAGTCATATGGGTTTTTTAAAAAAAAATCCACGACGAACCCGTATAAGTTACACGGGTCTCCCGCCCGCTCCGGGATCACACCGCGCGGGATTTTGTCGAAAACTTCATGAAAACTCATGGGATTTTGGACAAAAACAGGATTCGAGCGCCCTTTTGTGCCGCACTCCCGATGACAACAATTATGGTGTTGGAAAAAAGGTGGGGAAAAAGTACGCTTTTCTGAAATTTTTGAGGGTTTTTACGTTCTAAATCTTCAGAACTCCCGGTCGGTGCTGATGAACGCGGACAGAAACACCCATGAGACCATAAGGTCACAGGCATTACGCATGAAAAGCTGCTGTTATCTCGGCGTTCGCACATATTCAAACCTAGTATTTCAGATTTTATCCCCTTGAGATCCTGCTCCCGCGAGGAGTCGTGAATGAAGAAATGGGGACTTAGTTATATAACTGAGAAGATAATAGTTA
>JAQTSH010000107.1 GCA_028711405.1 Methanoregula sp. | reverse complement strand
TCTGGAGATAGAAATCTGCGCCATTGTTGATCGCATCGATCACCACATCTTCCCGACCCCTGCCGGTAAACAGGATAAACGGGACATCGCCAAAGTTGTTCCTGACCTGTTTTAAGAAGGCGATCCCGTCGATGCCCGGCATCTGGTAATCTGAGATGATTGCGTCGTATGACTGAAGGTTCTGCGCTTTTAATACCTCTTGTGCCGACGTGGAGATACTGATGGAAAATTCATGTGAGATCTCAAGATAGAGTTTCGCCAGTTCAAGGAGATCCTGTTCATCATCGACATAGAGAACGTAGTACATTGGATTCACCCGGGTGTTGTTTCGCGAGAACGATGCTATTATATCCATGGTTTTAGTTTTTATACTGTTGCTTATGATTCCGGACAGGATGATATCCCGGCACGATCCGGTGATCTGCGGAGATGGTCATGGACGAGATTCGGTTTTTGAGCGTCTGTGTTTTTCTGCGATTATCTGGCAATTCCATGATGAAACCCTGTGACAGAACGAGCCACAATCTCAAATTTCATGACGATTTGGATTAACGGAAGCCTATCTTCCCCCATACGGTAACACAACGAGCATGGTAATATTCACCTGATATCGGTTATGATGAAGCAGGGTATCGCATGGTAACCGTCCGTTCGTTCAAAGACGGTTTTTACCCTGGATGAATGCCGGTTTCAGATTCCAAACCGTACAATGCCTTTGGGATCCGGGGGTGGGTGGTTGCGGGTGTTCTTCGTGTATGGGGTATTTCGATCAACACAGCGACCTGTCCATAATCCCGAATTTTTTTCCTACGAGCCTCATGGTTCCCGCTCGCTATATGTCGTGTGTGTGGGGTCGGACTGGAATTTATTGCACCCGGAAAGGAACGCCTGGCAGGGTAGTTTCCCATCAGAAAATGCCAGATTTTCCAAGTGCTGTCTCACGGGTAAAAACCTATAAAACCAGTCCGACACCTCACATGCTCCTTTGGAAAACAGCCTGAATAGTGACATTTTCACATCGTAGATTAAAGGATTTGAATACGGGAATGCAGGTGAAGAATCGGACTGGAATTTTGTTAACCTGGGTGACCCCCCGCCTCCATCTCACCCCCAGTAGGCGGGTGCCCCTCTGCCTACCTAGCTACAAAGTTTATAGAGCAGCGCGACCTGCATACTGTAATCGGTATCCTTCCCCGTGGGGTCAAAGACTATTATACCGTTTAGATACCGTGCCAAACCGATGACGCATGTAACAATATCCGATCCCTCCGGGGTACTCGTGTCATTAATGAGGTTTCTTGTCGGAAGAATTGAAGTCTGCCCGGTGGTTATGGCACGCTGTCAGGATCGGTCGGCGATTTAATGCCCAAACGTGCGAATTTACCCGGAGGATCATGCCGAAATCCGAATGTTTGAGTGTTTTACGGCAAAAGGACCCGTTCCCGCCGGGAAAAATGATCCCTATTCGCACCTGTTGGAGCGCAACCGGCAGGTTCTATTGACCCGCAGCACTGGTTGAGGGTACGTTCACGGGTTGTACCAGTGATAACCGGGGCGGATATATGAAGACAAAATCCCCATTCCTCCGCCCTTTTATCACACCGTGAGGGAATAATCCCGGAATATAAAGAGCCCGTGAGATATCCTCGTGTGCAACCGGGTTCTCCATTACGGGTCCATCAGCCTCCCGGATGGGAACCCGTATCACACCGTATTGGATCTTCATATTCAGATTTCGGACCATGTCCGTTCAACCGAAGCATTCTGTGACAGAGGAATCGTTACGATATTCTTAAAAGAGATGTGATTAAAAATTCCTGTGTTAACCGGGAAAAAACGCACCGGAAAAAATCGTGCCCGTTGCATGATGCCAACCGGCAGATCGATACCACGTGGAGGCAGAGATGAAGAACCGAAGGACAGATCGTCAGTGTTTCATGTTTCTGGCATTTTTGGTCATCGCATTGATCGCAACCAGCGCGTGTGTTACCACCAGCCCGAAAGCGACGGGCATGTACAGCGCACCGACAATACCTGCGACAACAATCCCATTCACAAACCAACAAGTAGACATTCTCAACCAGAGCCGGGGGATCACCTCTACCGGAGATATGTATGTCGGGGGGGTTGTAAAATCCCGGATGAGCCGACCATTGACGGCATGGATAAACATCAACGTACATGGCAAGAATAATACGACACTCGGAACCGGTGAAACGATGGTACGGCTCGACATGCTGGGCGTGTCGGAATTCCGGGTCATCCTCGAAAATTCCAGTTCCTATGCACAAGATGATGGGATCGGTTTCGATTGTTATGTGAACCGCGTCAATTATTAGGCACGCTGATGTGAGGATACGCACGCACTCCTTTCGATCCACCTTTTCCATAAAAATGAAAAGGGCGCACGCAGGCTCATATCTATTTTGTCCGTTGGCAAACCGGATGATTTCCTGATTTTGCCCGGACCTGCCGGGATTTATGGAGGTTCATCACGGCATTGATTTTTGAAATTCATCAGGATTGGGACTGCTCATGATCCTGTCGCTGCTCATTTTTAAAGCCAACACGTACGTACATTGTGTCTGGCAGTCCATGGCGGTTAATCTGTTTTCCATTTTTCAAAAACCTCTTTGCCCGTAAAAATCCGCAGGCAGGATAACTTGAACTTCCCATTTAATCGTCAGCCCGTTCTGCCCGGCAAGCCAAAATCTGACAGCCTTTGTGGGACGTGAGGGGATGTGCCGGAAATTTTATTAAACGATCGATACCGATACATGCTACATGGATCTCCCCGGAATCCGGATCTGGATTATCTTTTACGCGGTTGCAATCCTCATCCTGATCGGAGCAATTTCCATTTCCGTAAAAGGCGTGATGGTCTTTGTCTGCCTTATCCTTGTGTGTATTGCAATCGGTCTTAGTTTTTTCATGGTCAATACCCAGTTGAAGATCCAAGCGGCACGAACCGAGATGCAGCGACAACTGGTGGAAGGATTTATCCGCGGTCCCCCGGAAGAGGGTCTGAAAAAAAGATAATCCGGATTCCGGTCTCAATCCTTTTTGATAAAGATCTTCTGGAGAGAGTTGTGGGGGGTAAACAGACTATCTACTTGTCGCCCGAGATATTCGGTTTTACCCATGATATAATACCCGCCGGATACCAACGCTCCGTGGAACATTTTTGCCAGTTCATCCTTCTGTTTCTCGTTAAAATAGATCGTGACGTTCCGGCAGGTGATAAGATCGAGCCACCGGGAAACCGGCACTCCGCTCATCAGGTCGTGCGGGCGGAACCGGATCAGTCCTTTGAGGTGCGGTTTCACTTGAAAATTCCCGTCCGGCAACTTCGTGAAATGCCGGTGGATTTGGGATTCCGACAATTTGACCATCGCCTTTGGAGTATAGATCCCTTCCTGGGCTTTTGCGAGCACCACCTTATCGATATCGGTCGCATAGATCTGGGCGGATAATTTGGGATTCTGGGCGATAAGTTCCGAGAGCACGATCGCAAGGGAATAGGGTTCTTCTCCCGTTGAACACCCGGCAGACCAGATACGAATCCGATCCCGCTGCCCGAACAAAGTCGGCAGGATGTCCTTCTTCATGAATTCGTACACCTCATTGTCCCGGAAAAATTCCGTGACGTTAATGGTGAGCGCATTCCGCAGGTTCTCCAGTTCCAGGGGATTTGCTTTCAGGTACCGCAGATACTCCTCATAGGTCGTAGTGCTGGTCGAGCGCATCCGCGAAAGTAACCGGCGCTTGATGTAGTCTTCTTTGTAATTGGAACACTGGATTGCCAGTGTCTGTTCGATGAACCTCTTCAGTAAAACAAAATCGTCCATGGTATTCCCGGAGGTGTGTCCCTGTGATCTCTTGAGTCTTAGTCCTTTTGGAATCCTGACAAAAATACATTACGGCATTTCATGCTGGATGTTTTCCTGCGATGGTTTGCCAGGTGACGATGAATCTTGCACACTCTTTTCATAACGGATTTTTTCCGCCCTGGTTCACGGGTTTTCTCTGAACCTAAAGAAGCCTGTCTCATCGATTGAACCTGAGCCCACTGGTCAATAGGTTCTCTGCCTGGCACCTGTATGCCCGGTGCAGATAGGTACCCCCGCGTCACCCGATCGGCATTGCGGGAACACATTTTTTAAACCTGAAACCTGGTACAAATCACGAACACGGCGCATCACTGTTTGTCGTCCAGCACCTGAACCGGCATATCTTATCATCCATGAAAGATGAAGGGATCGTCTCCACACATTAATTCAGGTGGAACTTCTCCATCATCTTCCGGCTGTGATCTGCCATCTTTGCAAGTTCTGCCGATGCACTTGCGATCTCTTCGGTCGAGGCACTGGTCTCCTCTGCCAATGCCGCCATGTCCTCCATCCGCTGCTGGTTGTCACGGGTCAGGCTGGAGACTGACTCGATACCGGTCATGAGCGTGTTCGTCGCCTTCGCCTGGTCTTCGGTCGCACGGGTGATCTCGTTCACTCCCTGCGAGACGATCATCGCTTCTGAGATGATCAGGTTGAGGGACTCAACAGTCTTATTGACACTGTCGATACCGGTCTTGATCTCCTCAAAGGAATTTTTCATTGTCGTTGAGGTCTGTTCGCTCTTTGCCTGGATCGATTTTATGAGGGTCTCGATCTGGTTGCTCGCCTTTTTGGATTCTCCAGCCAGGTTCTTCACTTCACCGGCGACCACGGCAAAACCCCGCCCGTGTTCGCCAGCCCGCGCCGCCTCAATCGCCGCATTGAGTGCCAACAGATTGGTCTGGTTGGCGATGTCCGTGATCAGGTTTACAATCTTCGAGATCGCACGCATCTGCTCATTTAACGCAGTGATATCATCCACGCTCTGTTTCGAGATCCGTTCGACGTTTTGCATCTTTGTCGTGGCAATCTTTCCGATCTCGGCTGCCTGCGTCCCTTCTTTTGAGGCTTTATCCGCGTGGGTCATCACTTCATGCGAAGTGCTTGCGATCTCTTCAATGGATGCTGATATCTCTGAAATATCGGTTGAGATCTTCTCCACATTTGTGATCTGCACCTTTGAGTTGTCGGTAGCCTTCTGGGAGGAAATTGCCACATGCTCCGTGGCTTTTGCGATCTCTTCCGTGCTTTTTATCGTATCATTGATCGTCGCATCCAGTTTCAGCATCGCCTGCATCAGGTCTGATAGCACGATCCGGATCGATTCGGCTGCCGCATTGTAATCATTCTTGAGTTTGACCAGGGGATCTGCTTCATCAATGCTCACCCGGAAGGTGAGATCGCCGGCAGCAATCTTCGCCAGTCCCTTCTGGAGTTCGACCGCACTCGCGGTGAGGAGTTCCGCGTTTGCCGTGGCTTTCTCCATCATCTCTTTGATCTTTGTCTCCTGCTGGCGTTGGGTGGTGATGTCATTATAGACGCAGATGATCGTCTGGAGATTCCCTTTGGGATCCATCATGGGGATTCCATACTGGTTGAGGATATGAATCCCCGTCGGGAATTCAATCTTGATCTCGCCGAAACTCCGTTTTTTCTCCTGGATCACCCGTTTGAGTCCCTCTCCATGCTGCTCGAGGATCCGGAATTCTTTTGCGCTCATGCCCATAAGTCGGTCCTTTGAGAGCCCGGTCAGGGTGATATACGCATCATTGACCATGATGATCTCAAATGAGGTGTTCATCAGCACAATTGGCATCGGGTTCTGGTTGACGATGATGTCCGACTGTAACTTGAGGGCTGCCACCTCCTCCATCTTCTTCTGGAGCTCCTGCTGGCTACGGCGTTGATCGGTCACTTCGTTGTAAACGAACAGCAGGTGCTGGATATCATTATTTTCGTCAAGGATGGGCATGACGTACTGTTCAAGGATGTGCTTTCCGCTGGGGAGATCTACCGTCACTTCACCAAACGCACGGCGTTT
>JAQTSH010000106.1 GCA_028711405.1 Methanoregula sp. | reverse complement strand
ATCACGATCCGTGACGGGCTGGTGGACGGTGGATACGCGTGGGGGCTCATCTTTTACATCATAAAGAAAAAAAGACGATTCCCTGACGGTGCCGAATCAGGTGTGCGAAGCCGTCAATGCTGACCGGAACCGGTCCCGTATCTGCAAAGGGGTGAGGGGAATGTTCGGGACGTCACGGTTCCCGGGATTGATCCGGACATGGATAAACGAAGGTCCGTTCTGGGACGAAGCATACATTGCTGCCTCCAGTTCCCAGGGCTCGTGCACAGTCCAGGTATGTTCAAACCCTGCACCCATAGCGATCAGCCGGAGATCTGCGGTGTCAGAACCTGGTCGGGGCTGGTTGCCGGTACTGCCAAAAACACCGTTGTCAAGCCCGACAACCGTGAGATTTTCTGGTGCCGCAGCCGCAATTACAGGAAGGATTGATGAACCCAACAGGCTCCCGTCGCCATCGAGCACGACCACTCGTTTATCCTGCCGGACTGTGGCAATACCCAGACCGATTGCCGAAGCCTGGGTATAACTTCCCAGCATGTAGAAGTTTTCATCGCGGTCATTGACCGCATAGAGTTCTTTTGAAGGGATACCAATATTCGAGACCAGCACGGTATTGGTTATGAGACGGGCAATCGTCCTGATTGCATCAAAACGGGTCATTACCGGCGTGCGCCAGTCCCGCTCATAGCAGCAGGAAAACGAACGGAGGTGCGTGGGGGACGAACACACTGCATTGCATGCAGTCTCATATAAACATCCCGGGGGAACAAGAATGACATGCGGGCTCTTATTCGCGAACGCATCACAAACCGCCCTCCCGATCACCTCTGGTTTATCAGGATCAGACAGGATAGTATACGGGATTCCTGCAGCTGACAGGATCCTGGGAAGCGGGCGGTTAAAGGGTATTTGGGCAGGGATCACCTCGTTCTCCCCGCCGCGCCAGCTTGCGAGAATCGGGAGCGGCAAACCGAAGGTAACGGTGAGGGAAAGAATGGCATTCAACATATTCCCGAGACCGGAACTCTGGAGCGCGATCAGCGGTCGTGCACCTGCAAGATACGCCCCTGCTGAGATACCGACACCATCCTCTTCCCGGGTCAGACCAATATGTCGGAACTCGTCAGGTAACCGGAAGAAGAGCCCCTTTGCCCGATCGCAGGGAATCGAGCTGACAAAGTCGATCCCCTGCTCTTTCAACCCGGCAATAATCTGGTTTTCATTCATGGTGTGTGATCCACTCCCTGAGTCTTGTGACCAGTACTTCCTGCGGCTCATCCGGACGGATGACCGCTGATGGGCTAACCGTGTGGAGGGTAAAATCCTCACGGATCCGCTCGTATCCCCCGCCCGTCAGGTTCAGGAGAATATGATGGTCATGCCCGATGATATCCTTTTCCACTGCCTGCATGAGCGCTGCGGTGGCAATGGCAGCCGCGGGATCGGGATCGATCCCCACGGTCTCCCGGATCAGCTTTTCCGCATCCGCTCCTGCCGCGTTCGGGACGCTGTACATGTGTCCCCGTGTCGCCTGGAGCGCGTCGAAAAGACCCCCATGGATACTGTACGGCGGGTTCCGGTTCGTCAGTACGTCGGACATGACTTTCCCGATACTCTCCTTCGCATCGGGCATATCGCTCGCGGGAATGATCTCACGCCGTTTCGCCGCCCAAGCTGAGACCATGGGAGTGAAGGGCTCGTTCTGGGCAAGGTGGAGCCGGGGCAGTGTTGTCCCGTATGCCCCGTCGCGGATGAGCCGCATTGCGGCTTCCCACGCGGCGATCGCCCCGGTACCACTTCCCACTGCCTGGAAATAATGATCGGGGATCCTACCGGTACTAACGGCAGCGTCGAGCATCACGGTGCCCATGCCGTCCCGTCGGGCTACATTCTTTGCCCCGCCTTCCGGAACGCATCCTGGGACTGCGGCAAGAATATTACTCACTGCAATCGCATCCGAGTAATCCCCTTGTACGGCGACAAGGAAAATATCATGCGATGGCTCTGTTGTCCAGAGCCGGGGAACCGCATTCTCCGGGATTACAATAACGACCGGCTGCCGGCACCGGGCTGAAAATTCAGCAAAGGCTCTACCGGTGTTCCCCGCTGATGCGATGACAGGGATCTTTCCCCCCATCTCCCGCAGACGCTGCATGGTAGGCGAAGCCTCCAGTTCCTTAAAAGAACCGGTGGTCAGACCCGCCCCGCGCTCGGGGAAATACCCTGAGAATGAAACGGTGAGGTGGGTGAGACCAAGTTCACCGGAGAGTTCATCGCACGTGAAGGTGACCGGTCCACCAGAAGGGAGAAGCGGGGCGTTAACAGGCAGCCAGGCTAAGTACCGGTAGATCCCCATGTACGGTGCGAGGTGGAGTTTCCTGCTGCAATATTCAGTCCTGAGGAGAGAGTCGTGTCCGTAGGGGCAGGATTGAAGGGTGAAATCCTCCACCCGCTCGCCCCCTTCGACACACAGGATACGGTACTTGGGAATCATAGGGCTGTTCAGATAATGCGGATATCCTCGACCCGTACATGGAGTCCTTCTTTTTTCTTCAGCACCATGTTCACCAGTGCCGTATGCGAGAGATCGATCATACAGTAGCCGGGAAGGAACCGTTGCCGGAGACCGATGATCGGTGGGCGGATGACGGTCTCAGCAATACCTTCGAATGCATGGACATGATATGCCTGAACATCGTGCACCTTCCCCTGCTCCTTACGGGCTTCGAGCGGTCCGACAGTGTGACATTCGAGGACGCCGGTGATCGGGTTAGCCGAGAGTACCCTGAGGGCATGGTAGAGCGGGCATCCCGGTCCTGCTGGTCTTCCGGTGACAAGATCCCCTGCCCGTATGTCCCATTTCTCCACCAGATCCGCACGGAACGGAACGATGAATTTGCGGGCTGATGGTTCTCCAGGAAAAGCCCGTATGATAAAATCGTACTGTGCCCCGGTCACATCGGTGCCTGAGTATTGAGTCCTCTCCCCGTGTCCGGACTGGGCTTTTGTGTAGAACGTGCAGTCTTCATTCGTTTTTTTCTTCATTTTCACTGCCGTATTAAAGTCCTCGCAGGTCGCTAAACCACAGGCACCGCAGTTCTTTCCCGGAGGAATCCATGCCATGGATCAGTCTCCCCGGTAGATGTTGTCAGCCTCATCCAGTGGTCGGACTACACCGAAATGGTGTTGCCACCCGATGTCCTTCTTGCCGATACAGATAGTGCAAACGCCGAGCGGCGGGGTTCCGCGGAGCGAGATGGTATCTGCATCGCTGATGTCCGGATATTGTGCAATTGCCTTCAGGAGGTACCGGAGACCGGTGCCCTGGACGGCGTTTGTCTCAACGATATCAATCGTGGGAATCACGCTCCGGATACATTCCCGGAACACCTCTTTCTCTGCCTGCGAGACGAGGTCTGTTTTGGTCACGACTGCCGAATCAGCAAGGGCAATGAGGGGCGCCATCTTCAAAGGTGAGTTGCTGCCGGATACTGCGGGTAGCACGGCGATTCCATATGCCTGGGTAGTATAGGGCGTACAACGGAGGCACAGCCCGGCACTTTCGACAATCAGCATATTGGCACTGAGTCCTTCAGCCCAGGCGATTGCATCCCTGAGGACCATGATGCCCATGTGATCAGGACAAAGGTCACCGGAGTACACCTTCTTTGTCGGGATGCCGAATTCTTCATGCAACTCTTCATCTTCAAAAGCCCTGACGACATCGATCTTCAGGTAGGCAGTTAGAGCCGTTTTATTGAATTTCTTGATTATCTGGCGGATAACCGAGGTCTTGCCGGCACTGGGTGGGCCGGCAACGATGATGAGCTTCATGCTTGAACTCCAATCTTTACTGCAGGAACGTCCCTTTCCTGGATGAGATCTCCACCACGAATCCGTTCGCGGAGATCCCAGAGGAAAGCGTCCATACCGGATACCTTTGCAATGACCGATCGTTCACGGTTACCGGGTTCAAGCACCGCTGCCACCGCACCGTTTCTCATCACGATGCGGCGGTTCGTCATCAGGGACAGGTAGGGGTCATGGGTAACAAAGATCACGGCTTTGTTATATTCACGGATACAGCTGATCACCCGCTCTTTGTTGATCCCGGCATTCTCCACTTCATCAAGGAGCAGAATCGGTGTCTGGCTGATCAGGATCGCATCGGCAATGAGGAGCGACCGTGCCTGACCACCGGAAAGTGCTGTCATGCGCATCGGTAATGCAATCTTCTCTCCGGTGAACTCATTCGCAAGGGTAAGGGTCTGGGTGATAAGCTGCTTCGTATCGGTATCCCTTGCCTTTATATGCAGGCTAAGGAACCGTTCGACAGTAAGGTCAGCGATAACACGGGTGTTCTGGGAGATGAGCGCGATGGGCTTTTTTGCGGGATCGCGGACCATCTCCTCTGGAGGTTCAGCTCCGTCCACGAGAATGCTTCTGCCGGTGACCGTATCCTCCTGTGCAAGGACTTCGATATCGTTGATGAATGCTGATTTTCCTGATCCGGTCGGCCCGACAATGGACATGGTGTCACCCGGGCGAATCACGATCGGATCGAACCCTTCTTTCTCCCCGCACCGGTTGGTGCCGGGAAGAATGGTGAGTTCCATGAACGGTTCGCTGCGCATAATTAGAATAATCATACCTGTCTTTATATAACTTTCCAATGTACGGTAAAATCTATCCTTTTAGTAACAATTTTAACTTTTAAAGTGCCACATAAAGGATAATATGCTCTCAAAGAGGATTTTCGAAACAGATTTTACCACTGCGCTGAACGAGGAGCTGGACAGGAAGAACCTGACTGTGCGGGAACTTGCGGATCACACCGGCATTCCTGTATCTACGCTCTATAAGATCACCCTGGGTGAACGCGATCCCCGGCTTTCCACGGTCAAAAAAATTGTCGCGGTCCTGGAACCGGAACGGATACGGTTCATCGCGATCATCGCTGCAAAATTCCTGCTTGATACCCTCGAAATACGCGAGGTCGATTTCCAGGGAAAAAAATTTTTAATACGGGGATATTCTGCCAATTCTCTTGAAGAATGTATTATTGCCGCGACACGGGCGGAGAAAGACGGAGCATCCGGCATTATCTGTGCACCGATCCTCGCATCGATTGTTGAAAAAATCGTCGATATGCCGGTCGGGATGCTGCGACCTGACCATCTGGTAGTGAATGAAGCGATTCATGCTGTCGTGAAAAGGATCGGGTGATGTATGCTCGCTTACTCACCTCTCCGAATCGGGCACCTTTCAACCATGTACCATACCGCATTCCTGCTTCGGGGTACGCAGATTCTTGCAGATCGTGGGATCAATGCACGCTGGAAACTTTTTCCGTCAGGTCCTGACATCATCAATGCCATGCATGCCGGGACCCTTGACCTTGGATATATCGGACTTCCCCCGGTAATCATCGGTATCGATCGCGGACTGTCGCTTGCCTGCATCGCCGGTGGGCACGTTGAGGGAACAATTATCATAGCCGGTGAGGATGTTAACCCTCTTGCTGCATACAGCAGCATGTCAGAGTTCCTTGCACAGTTCTCCGGAAAGGTGATTGGCACTCCCCCGAAAGGTTCCATCCACGATGTGATTGTGAACGAACTGCTGCGGGAACACGGCATTTGCGATGTTACGGTGAAAAATTACCCGTGGGCGGACTTTCTTTCCGATGCGCTCGTTCAGGGAGAGATTGCTGCTGCCGCAGGTACACCGGCGCTTGCAGTAACCGCACGGCGTTATGGCAGCGCGAATCTTGTGGTCCCACCGGATCAGCTCTGGTCGTTCAATCCGAGTTATGGGATCGTAGTCATGCGGCAGATGCTGGAAAAAAGGGACCTGCTGCTGGATTTTTTATCTGCGCATGAAGCCGCCAGCGAGATGATCCGCCATGACCCGCTGGCATGTGCCCGTGTTGTGGCAAAGACCACC
>JAQTSH010000105.1 GCA_028711405.1 Methanoregula sp. | reverse complement strand
CGAACCGCGTTCTTGGTCTCTGAATTTTGTACGAAATCTGCCATGTTGGTTCATGACTCCTTCCCCCCGGGCCCGTGGGTTGAACACCTATCTGTAAAACTGCGCATTTGGGTGTTGCTGAAGGGGGGGGTTGTAGCGGGAAAACGGACAGGCAAAAAAATCATCCGGGTATCGCTCGATACGCTGATGGCAAAATACCACCGGAGATCAAAAGCACTCTTTTTACATGGCAGATGATCCGGGATACCGATGGCGGAGGTATCGTTTAACCGGGTTAAAACTCAATCAGAAGAAAAACTCAACTGTTGAAAGTTGCCAACTCCTGATACACCATTGTATTTTTCACACTTCCTATACAGGTTACCGATCGCTTTTAAGGACTGTCAGACACCCCCAGATTCACCCGCCGATCGTATTCATTGCGCGTCTCAACAATCACGGTATACTGGTGCATAAAGTTCCGCGTAACCGTGATCAGGAATACGGATTTGTGTTTCTTACGGATCTGTTCTGCGATGGTTTTTTAGATGAGGAAGAGCGGGATACCTTCGATCTGCTCTGCGGTGCCGGATCCTTTTGCTGCTGCTTCAGGCACAGGCAACCACCCTCCCATTTTTTACAACTTCGGAATAGATCTGCTATTCGGTTCGTAGGAACAACCGTACCTGACACTGGATGTATTGTTCTTTTTGCCGGGTTGTCAACGGATTGATCTCTGGTGCGCACATCCATTCAGGAGACAGGCAAGGCATCGTCGCTGGAATTGAGCACCTGATGCGTATCACGAAATTTAAATAGGATACTTATAAGTATACTACTTATGAGTACCTTCATTGATAGACAACAAGAACTCGCCGTGCTCAATGAGCGATATGCACGGAAAGGAGCGGAGTTCATTATCCTGTACGGAAGGAGACGGATCGGTAAGAGCGAGTTGATTGAACAATTTTTAAAAACCACACGGGGAATCCGTTTTCTCGCCAGGGAAGAATCAAAACACCTGCAACTGAAAAAAATTTCCCGGGACTGCGCAGAATTTTTTAATGACGACTTTTTACAAAGAAGCCCGTTTGGTGACTGGGACAGTTTCTTTGCCTACCTTGCCGGCAAAACAAAAGATCGTGTTGTCATCGCTATCGATGAATTCCCGTATCTGGTTAAAGAAGATCATTCCCTCCCATCTATTATCCAGGAATTCTGGGATAAACAGCTGAAAGACTCAGGCATTGTTCTCATACTGTCAGGATCCAGCATTTCGATGATGGAAGAGTATACCATGCAGCATTCAAGCCCGCTATTCGGAAGGCGCACGGGTCAGATCCTGCTGCACGGTTTTAAGTTTACTGATGTGCTGGAATATATCGGAAACTTCACGGAGGCGGTAGAATATTATTCGGTGTTTGGCGGGACACCGGCTTATATCATGGCGATCGATAAAGAGAAGGGAGTCTTTGAAAACATAACAAAAAAAATTCTCTCCGCAGATGCCAGCCTCTTTAAGGATGTGGAGTTTGTCCTACGCATGGAACTTGTTGAGCCGAGGTACTATTTCTCCATCCTCCTCTCGATAGCAAAGGGAAATAACCGTATCGGTCTCATTATGAACGATACTGGGTTAGATAAGGGACTCATCACAAAATATCTTTCCATCCTCATAGACCTTCAACTGGTAGAACGGAAAATTCCAGTCACTGACAATCACCGGAGCCGGAAAGGTTTGTACCAGTTATCGGATAACCTGTTTACGTTCTGGTTCCGTTTTGTTCATCCAAACATTGAACGCATCGAACGGGGAGAGGGAGGGCTGGTTCTCCAGACGAACATCCAGCCGCAGTTTGCCCAGTACATCGGAAAATCATTTGAATCCATGGCAGAAGATCTATTCCTTGAGTTCAACGGGGAAGGATTACTACCCTTCCGTTTTGACACGATTGGTAGCTGGTGGGACAAGGGTGAGGAGATTGATCTCGTCGCATACCAGAAAGAAAGTTCATCCATACTGTTTTGCGAATGTAAATGGCAGGAAAAAGTAAATGCGGAAAAACTTCTCGTGAATCTCAAAGAGAAGGCGGCTGGTGTACCATGGATGGACAAAAACAGGAAAGAATATTATTGTATCATCGCACGATCGTTTTCACCTCATTCCAGAAAGCATGAAAATGACGAAAATACCCTTTATCTCGATGCCGGAGATCTAGCTTTGTGGCACCAGCGGTGTCATAAAACATAATGAGGGTATCTTTCAACTCCACCATACATGATTAATGGGGAACTGGTACTTAACCATTCTAAAATCCGCATCCGGAAGATATTTCTGCCGATCTTATAGTTCGGATCCGGCAGGCTGGCATTCCTCGAACGGAATGGCTAAAAAATTGAAATCCGCGCGGAGTGCATGCTATCGCCTGAGGGCGTGCCCCGACAACGGAAACAATTTTCATGACTATCCTGGATCCGGTAGAGATGGATATTTCTGACGATGGGAAAATGGTACGGATTTTTAAAAACCGCTCATCAGACGTTCTCAACTTCCGGTAAAATATCCCCTTCTTCTCCGCCGGATCCTGATCGACCATCCCCGGCACATCGTCATGCCGATCGCTGTTAAGAACTGCCATGCTCCCCCGCATTAACCCTCTGATCGTATTCATCGCGCGTCTCAACAATCACGGTATACTGGTGCATGAACTTTCGCTCAACTGTGATTAGGAATACGGATTTTTGTTTCTTCCGGATTTGTTCGGAGATAATTTTCGGGATGAGAAAGAGCGGGATACCTTCGATCTGTTCGGCAGTGGCTGACCCCTTTGCCGCTACTTCAGGCACAGGCAACCTCCCGGATTCCATTCTTTACACCTCTAAAGCAGTGCTTCTGCCCGGTTCGTAACAACAACCAGACCTCACACCGGAGGTAATGTTCTTTTTGCCAGATTGTCAGAAACAGGTCAAGCGGGTTGATCGCTTGTGCGCAGATCCATTCAGGGGACCGGATAGTGCTCGTCTCCTGATTTGAGCGATTGACCCTGAAGCAGCGCATGTCATCGGATCGTTGCTTTCCGACAAGACTCAACTGGGTGTAGCGTGACAGGAAATTGTCTCTTTGATGCACATATTCGCAATCCTGTTTTGAGAGTACTTCCCGTGTCCCATCCTGTATCAGGCAATGGTTCTGGAGTGATCTCTGTGCTCTGTACCATATCAGGCAATACCGGCTGAAATCAATCATACTTCACTTAGTTCCAGGGGATTCACAGGCAGGGTGCGTGAAAATCCGGGTGTTACCGGCTTTGGCGATCGTATCGAGGATAGTGGCATTCCCGGGACCAGCAGGCAGAATGAGTAAAAATTGGGGAATTTCCCGCACACTGTCCATCAACACCTCAAAACAACAAAATCCATGCGACAAAAAATAAAGCCAGATCTCGCAATGGAGTCCCGTGTCTTCGGCGTGCCGTGAAAGATATTTGCGGTATTGCACCAGATCCTTTGTGCAGTGCGATTCAACGGTTTCGACCGTGGATGGTCTTCGGTACATTTTTCTGATTTTGATATGCCGGTTCTCACCGGTTTCCCGCGTTGCGACGAGATGTGCGGGAGGGTACCGTTTGTTGAATTCGGGCGGGATGGTCAGAACCGTGTAGCCGTGCATCTGGAGCAGCTCACGGGCGCCGTCTTCAATAAGTGTACCGCGACGGCTGGTCATGCAACTCCCTCCTTGATAAGCGCGACAAGAGCGTGTGGGACTGCACAATCCAGAAATGTACCGCGACGGCTGGTCATGCGGCTGCACCTACCGTAAGTGCGACGGGAGCGTGTGGGACTCCACGATCCAGAAATGTACCTCGATGGCTGGTCATGTGGCTGCACCCTCCATACGCACGAGGGGAGCGCGTTTGCCCTTGAAGATCGCCCGGATCGCATCGGCAGAAACCTCATAGCAATGGAACCTGCCATCAGCGGTTGCCACCCAGATTTCTCCGTGAAAATTGGCTTGTTGAGGGTAGCGGGCAAGCCGCTTGCGGATCTCACCGACCTCCCTGCTGCAGTGCGTCTCAATCTCTGCGAGACAGACGAACGGTTGTATGGCGATTTTGATCCAGATGTACCGCATGTCTGCGTTGCCATCGAACGCGATGAGATGTGCCAAAAACCGCTGCTGGAGGGATCGTTCTGGGACGATAACGACATCGTAACCCGCCGCTTCAAGCAGCACTTTCGCGTCCCGACACAGGATGGTCATCCGCCGGGGTACGGTCATACTGTGGCTCCTTTGCCGGGAGAAATAATCCCGGTTTTGTTTTCATCTGAGAGAATCTCCACGTTTGTACACGAGATATCTCCATCACAAGCGACAGCAAAAAACCGGGCACACGGGACTATGCATCCTTGTGAGTTCATTCCGATGATGCCGGGGATGCGGGTCGTCTGTTCATATTTCTCGTCTGCTTCCTGTGCGACGATGATGTTCCTGAGGTCGGCGATGTTGGTATTATGTTCATGAGAATCGATCGGTTCCTGTGTGCTATTTTGAGATACAGTAAATGTTTTTTTCATTTTTCCTCTGACGATATAGAATAAATTTCACCCCGTGTTTATGACGAAACAGAGCGATTTTTGAGACGTTTCATTTCCTGAATTGAGAGAAAAAACCGGTTCTGGTGTATCCGGGCAGAGCCAGGGCTAACACATTACGGGACAGATCCTGCGAGGGTATGGCAGGCAATCTATCGGAAAGTGACCGCGAAAGATACCCAAATACCGTTGGACCGGTGGTTAATTACAATCAGGAAAAAAGCTAAAGAGCGAAAAGACTGGAGAGTGGTCACTGGTGATTTTGTACCGCTTCTCCGCGTCCAATGCATTCCTCAGGCTTGAATAGACAATGAGCATTGAAATTATCGCAGCATGGACTGAGCACGCGAATGTGAGGATATAATGAAGAACAGCAACCAATTTTGCTTTGATCGTGTTTATCGCCCCTTTTCCCCGCGTTTTTATGTTCGCGATGACATTTGCAATCATTGTCAAAAGAAAAAAGGGGTGTGGAATATATAAGCGAATCGAAATCTGCGCGAAATTTTAGCACTATTTGGACAAATAACTCCTGAAAAAATGTATTTTGAGAATTTAAGTTTACAACGCGGGAATATTTTTTTGAAATTTATTTGCGCACATGAACCTTATGGTCGAGGAATTCCTGGAGACGGAGGGTGCCGCAGGGGAATGTGATGAGGGGTGTTTTAGAAAACACGGAGAGAAAAACGGATGTCTTTGATTTTTCCCTTCATTCATCCACATTTCACACCAGCCATAGGGCTAAGTCCGTAAATTATGCGGTATTGCTCAGGTATCATAGTGCTGGGTTACACGATGGCGATGCATAGAACCCGAGCTGGATGATGAACGGGAGCGTATACTGGAAATTCCGGTACTTGATGTTGAGCGCTGACAGTCAGAGTTCGACGGCAAGCGAGGTGGCGAGGGCAAGCAGGATGAAGAGCTGGAGGAGGACGATCGCGATGGTTGGTACAAACCCATAGTATGCCATCATGAGGATGATAAACGCGATGAAAAAATCCACCCGCGGCCAAAGGATCCCGGAGATCGGCATATCGGCCGCGGGAAATAAACTTTCGTCCTGATACCTGCATTACTCACCATGCTCGTGGTCGAACGGGTGAACTCTTCAGAAAAGAGCGTTTATGGAAGGAGTGCGGCAAGGCTAAACCGTGGGTAGGGGACGCCATCTGAGGGAATCTTTAAAAAAACCCTCCGAAGAAGAGAGTGAAGATGATCGTCATGAAGAGTGGCTGGATGATCGCCCAGAGAAAATCAAGGGCGGACTGTTTGTACCGAATTTTCATGTCACGGGAGACAAAACTGTAGAGCAGTTCGCAGTATTCTCAAGAGCTCGCGGAAATCTACCGGCACCCATTTTTTTGGGGGGCGGATGATGACGG
>JAQTSH010000104.1 GCA_028711405.1 Methanoregula sp. | reverse complement strand
GATGTATCCCTCACCCATTTTCATAAAAAAACTCCGATGAGCTGATGATGGCACAAACATACAGCATGAAAACGGCGGTAGCCGTTTTCATAAGAACACCCATGAGATTGTTCATTACACGCCCGAAGGCTGAAGATCGCGAATGCGGTCTTCATGCCAAAATTTCCATTACCTCTAGTGGCAGAACCGATTATGTCAATCTATTTTTAAGAATCTGGGGTATTTTTTGCCTTATTGCAGTCATGGGATGCCTGAGTGCATCGGCACAAGTGGATAATGCATTTGAACAGGGAGAGATCCTCGATTTCCTTGAGCCTTCCCATTCCGCATATCCCTCGGATACGACATTAACGATTGTAAAAGATCCGGGGCACGTCACTGCGAACCCGGCTATTGCGAATATTCCGGGTATGGAGGGAATACGGGGTACCTGGTCTGCCGAGATCCCTGATACCCTGGAGGGCGGGGCAAAAATCAGGACGAAACTTCAGGAAGTTCAACGTGGGGATATTCAACCGATGCCGGCAGACTCATCCGAGTCAGGAGTAACAATCGATCTTGTTGAGAGTGCATATATCATGGATATTGACACCACGCGCATTGGTCTTACCGGACCTGCACAGGTGGAGATGTCAGTATCACGTGAGTGGGTGCACGATAACGGGGGTCTGGAGGCAACAAGAATTTTCCGGTATGGGAATGACGGGACACGAGAGCTGCTCAACACCCGGTTCTCCAATTATGATCGTGACACCGGTTACATCAATCTTAAAGCCGATTCCCCGCATGGACTGGGCATGTTTGTCCTTGTCGCTGTCCGGCAGCGGGCATCAAGCCAGCCGGATATCATTGTGCCTGAACCTGTTCTGGACATACAGAAGGAAAATGTCATTTCAGAGACTCAGGAGTCCCGAATTTTCCATGAGCGGCTCTTTACTATTCAGGTAGCGATACTTGGTATTCTGTTGGTTCTGTTGATCATAGGTGTCACCAGAATCCGGAAGTCGTTCGTGCATACGTTTTCCAATCTGCCCGTATTCAGTCTGGTTATCCGCATGATTCATAGTTCCCATATCAAACGATAACCGTTTGTGTGGGAAAACGGATCTCTCTGCTGCCTTATCCCGTTGTAATCGGCTGCATGCCCCCCGGGCAATCCCGGGACTGATCGGTACCTGGCAAATGGTGCTACAAGAATAATATTTTGTATCATTTTAATTGATTCTATCGTCATGCAGAAGAGCGTTGTGCATGGTACCCGGCGTGTAGGGAGCAGGAACGAATAGCAGCTGGACGCACCACCCGGGTCGGTGCAGCGACAGTCCACGGGTCATTTTCGGGATGTGTGAAAACAGGAACCGGGGTTTTTGTCAGTATCCCGGCGCTGGATGCCTGTCGCACGTCCGGGAGAGGTCATAGATCATTCCCGTTAACCCGTTCAGGGAACCATCCAGGTTCCGCTGGGCAATGATCGTGATCAACCCCTCAAATATCGTCCCGTCTTTTTTTCTGAACTGCAATGGTTGGTCCCTCACACATCCTTCCTGTTCGACCCGTGCAAGAAACTCTGACCGCACTTCCGGGTAGACATACAACGCGGAGACGGGCACGGAACAGAGATCCTCCCGGCTCTCGTACCCGAACATTTTTACCAGGGCATCATTACAATCCACCCATTTCCCCTCAGGTGTTGTAAAAAAAACGCTGTCTGGGGGGGTCTTGAAATACTGGCGGTACCGTTCACCAGTCTCCTGGTGGATCTCGTCTGCCCTCCTGCGGGCAGAAATGTCGCGGGAAACACCGATAATCATCCGGACCTCCCGGTCCTGCCCTGCAAGCAGGTTTGTCACCGTTTCCGTCGTCACTACCGAACCGTCTTTTCTGATCAGGTCGATATCGTCAGTCTGCACACGCACTGAATCCTCACCGGAAGCGAACGCAGCCAGCCTTCGGGGCAGTTCTTTGGAGATGGTGTAGAGGGAACCGGGGGCAACAATCGCTTCTATCGGGAGCATGCGTGCTTCCTCAGGCGTGTACCCGATCAGCTTCGTTACGGAAGGGCTGAAGTAGGTGAACCTCCCGGAGGACGTCTCCTGGGTCCAGATGACATTCCCGACCTCCTCTGCAAGGAGCTGGTATCGCTCATCAGTTAGTTTCTCCTTTGTGATGTCAAGAAGGATGCCGGTGAAGACCACTTCATTCTCATGAACGGTCGGGATGGCGCGCCCCTTGAACCATATCTTTGCGCCGGAAGGTTTGGTGAACCGCCCTGAAAAATCCCATTCCGTACAGCAATTCATCGCAGCGGTTTGAGCCGACAGGAACCGTTCGCGGTCTTCGGCGTGGACCCGGGACACGAACCACGCGGAGAACTCCTGCATCGGACTGTCGAATCCGAAAACCTGGCGGGCTGCCCGCTCATTTACGTAGGAGAATCCTGAGCTCCCGTCGTCACGGACAACATACTGGAAGACGACGCCGGGCATGGAGGTCGCGATCTCTTCCATCAGCTGCTTGTGCCGGAGAACGGCAGTCTCCGCCAGTTTCCGGTCGGTGATGTCAACCAGCACCGAAAGGACGGCAGGTTCATCCAGGAACTGAATGGGTGTCGCGGAGAGAATGTGATACCGTTCGGCACCGGAGCGGTTCTTCGCGGTGATCTCCAGCCTGTCTACCCGTCCTTCAGTTTCGAGCGTCCTCTTGATCAGGCTCTCGGATTCCGGTACAATTACGCCCAGATCAGAGGATGTTTTGCCCAGGGCTTCAGCCTGACGATACCCGCTGGCACGCTCCCATGCCGGGTTCATAGCGAGATACGTACCATCGCTGCGGCGGTTGATCACGATCACATAGGGACTGGTATCGAAGATTACCCGGAACTGGGCTTCGCTCTCGCGGATACGCGTACCGGAACGGGCAAGTTCTTCGTACTGCCGGCGCAGCTCGGTGGCGGATGCAGCGAGCTGTTCGTTCGCTGCACGAAGTTCATCAGCAGCCTGTTTCTGCACGGTAATGTCCATGATGACGCTGCGGTTTCCGACAACCCGTTCATTTTTGTACAGCACCGACGAGAAAGCCGTGACAGGAAACATACTGCCGTCTTTTCGCAGCGCACAATAATCGGTTTGTCCAAGTGGGGGCAGACTCCCTTCAAGCCTCTGGCGGATGACGGTTGCAACACGCTCGCGGTCACCGGGAGCGATGATGCTTGTCACAGTGAGTCCCCGGATAATATCCTCTGCTGTATATCCAAACATCTCTAAAATCCGCCGGTTGACATAGGTGATCCGGCAGTCCAGGTCATACTCATAGATACCGAGGGGCAGCATCTCGGCAAGCTCACGGAACCTCTGCTCGCTCACATTTAATGCCGCTTGTCTTTGCACCAGTTCATCGAGCTGGACCCGGAGTTCTTCCTCGTGCGCGGCGATCTGTTCGTACGATGCGTTGAGTTCCTCGTTCTTTCTCTGGAGATTTTTTGTCAGCAGTTTATTCTCGGTGATGTCCCTACCCACGACCTGGTATTCTGCCGGGGTATCACCCTCTCCGAACAGGGCACGGACCGACCAGATCTGCCAGCGGGGTCTCCCGTCACTGCCGGTGACCTCACGTTCGATCTCCCGGATCGGGTACTCACGGGTAAGCGAATGTAAGAAGTTCTCCACTTCCGCATCATTCTTCACCTGCATGATCTCGTGGAAATTTTTCCCGGTGATCCCGGAAAGGTTGAGCATTGGGGCAACATACTGGTGGTATGCCTCGTTGACAAAGGTGATTAGCCCGTCCGGCGTGAAACGTGCAATCATCTCGGTCTGGTCGTTGACCACGGACCGGAACATCTCCTCACTCTTCTGGAGTTCATCCTGTGCCAGTTTCCTGTCAGTGATGTCCACAAGGGATGCCACACTGTTTTTTGTGCCCGGGATCATATGGACATGTACAATAACATTATGGACCCGTTTTTGCGCATCGATCAGCCGGCTCTCGTACACGGATGGTGCACTGGATGGATCTTTCCGGCGGGCATGATGATATCCTGTCATCAGTTCGACATCTGCCCGGTCGAAAAAGATGGTCCAGGAGAGTTTGTTCTCCTGTTCAGCGCGGGGCATACCCGTCAGGTTCTCCCAGCCCTCATTTGCCAGGAGGATCGTGGTATCCGGTGCGACGATGATCGTTGCTGCGCCGGTGGTGGTGAAAATTGTCCGGTACAGGTTCTCGCTCTTTTCCAGGGCGGCGACTGCCCGCTGGCGCTCGACCGACTTTTTGATCTTGTGCGCCAGTTCCGCGAACTGCGCCATGGGATCGCCACCTTTCTGGATATAGAAATCTGCCCCGTTATTGATCGCTTCGATCACGATCTCCTCGCGACCGCGACCGGTGAAGAGCAGGAAGGGGATATCCGTACTCTGCTGACGGAAGGCTTTTAAGAAGGCAATGCCGTCCATCATCGGCATCTGGTAATCCGAGATGATGGCATCGTACGAGAGGAGGTGAGAGGACTGCAAGGCATCTTGGGCTGATGATGATATGGAGATGGCAAACTGTGAGGTCTGTTCAAGATAAAATTTGGCGAGTTGGAGAAGATCCTCCTCATCGTCAACATAAAGAACTGAGATCACAGGCACACCCGGTTGAGGATGTATGGGTATGGGAATTGATTCTTCATAAAGTCTCTCATGTTCACTCCCGGCAGTCTCATGGATGAGATTTCAGATGGGAATCGAAACGGTAACGGCTCGTCACTCCCATTCAGGTATGGAATTTCAAGAGACGTTGTCAGATTTTCACAATCTGGATGAATTGTGCCGGCTCGGTTTGAAGTGAGATATTCCGGAAGATTATGCAACGGTCACAAACCCGCGATGAAAGGATGAAACGCTGCTTGTCGACCCTGCTGTGTCCTGAAGAGACACGTTGATTTTAATGTGAAAAGAGAAGGAAGAACCGTTAAGCTGACACCCGTCAGTACACCCCTACCTCGATCGTTGTTGTACTCAGGAGAATCTCTACCGGATCGATCCCGTTGCCGAGTGAATATACCCCATTTCCGGAACTGCCCGAAGAATATTTGACCGTTCCTCCGCACGCACGGGCACTTGCAGCAAGACGTGCGTTCCAGCCATCCAGTGTCGCGTTCCCAAAAAGCGACCCATCCGATCCAAAGGAAACTACGGAAACATTGGCACCCGGGCAATAATACGTCCGGTTCACTCTGGCATTCAGTCTCACCGACCCGAACCCGTTGCCGCTTGCAAACGAGTGCTCTCGTGAGGTGGAGAGGTTGATTGCGTGGAGGACAAGACAAGAACAGTTACCGGGAAGTGCGGATTGGTTCACGGTATAGCCAACTGATCCAGATGAAGTTCCGAGCTTAAGACCACCGGTTTTGTTGTAGCAATCCGCTGGATTGCATCCGGCAGCGTGAGCCCGATATCCTTCATGTCGGAGAGTTCTCATAAGAATTCCGGGATATGCTCCTCTCAGGCTGGGTCACAACCCAATGAACGCTATAAAATAACCTTAATTTGCGGATATTTTCTTTCGGGGTTGATAAGCAACCACCTCATTTTCTCGTTGTGACCCGACCTGCTCTATGGTATTTACGTACCACGTTCGTCTTAATAGGCAAGGGAGACGGGCGCGTTCCTCTGCAGCGAAGGAATGCCCCCCCTTCCGGAGCCGTTCCGGATGGACAGAACAAAATGGCTCTCCATCGTAAAACATGGTTAAAATCCTGATGATTTTTCCCATATGGGCGACTCTCGCAGGGGGATCCCTGCCAAAAAAAGGTGAGGGTGGGGGAGGGTCACGGACTTTTTTTACCTGGGGGGGAGGGGGGATCCCTGCCAAAAAAAAGGTGGGAGGGGGACCCCACCCCAGGCTCAGACCCGGAGGGGGTGGGGTAGTTTGCCTGATCCGGGCGGTATAACTATTTGACTCTCCGACGTAAAGCATCGCGGC
>JAQTSH010000103.1 GCA_028711405.1 Methanoregula sp. | reverse complement strand
CTGCCGGAACCAACATTAAGATTGTAATCCGGAGGGGGAATGTTCAACTCTGTGAAAAAAATAGCCGACATCTCTGGATCATAGTGTTGACCGGTATGTACAATAATTTCCTGGTGTTCCTTTCGTAATTCCCGGGAAAGGGGAGCACACTTAATAAATTGGGGACGGGCACCAATAATTGAGACAATTTTCATAGAGAAATCCCTATCTTTTTTTTCAAGAATGTTGTTTGTGTAGTGTCGGTGTTTCGGGAATAATTGATCTTATTCCCCGCTCCGTTCCGCCCGATAATCCTCATAACATCTCCCTAATCCAAATCGAACGACACATCCTTTGAGCGCTCAAGAACTCTCCAGAAGGAGGAGCACGGTTGAATCTCTTGAACGTCACCTTCACGGAATTGACAACCGCATCGCGGAGCGTGAGATAATTTTCCTGCGAGCCGCCGATGATATATCGCTTGCCGAGATAGCTGACGCGGAGGGCGGGGTGGTCGGGTGGCATGAGATATTCCTGTTATGGTAATGGTTATGGTGGAATTAAACTATCATTTAGCGTTTTTTTTTTCATGAGGGCAGCGGTCTCATGCGGATTCTTTTCTCTTCAATGACAGAGAAGTGTCCCTCCCAGTCAGTTCGGGATTTGAGGATGTTCAGGATATAATCTGCGATTACGGTTGGACTTTTCATGGGTAACCTGAAGAGGATGATCCCGACAGAGGGGCAGAGATTATCCTTCATAACAAGTTCACCAAAATCCTTGTCATAGGTAAGAATGATACGTTTTTCCTGACAGGCATATTTCATTACATCTATGTCAGAAATACCGGGAGATTCGGTTCGTATCCATAGAATATCATATCCGCTATCCGCCAGTACACTGACAACCGAATAGGGAATATTCTCGTCAGCAAGCAGTTTCATCCGGTGATCTTTCCCTGATGCGGTGTAGCATATACCCGTTCATCCCGGACAATTTCCTGTGCATATCTGATGCATGCAAGGATATCCTCCCGTTCAAGTCCGGGATATTCTTTCAGAATTGAGGATTCATGCCACCCCGATGCGAGAAGTTCAAGAACAAGATCCACAGAAATTCGTGTCCCCCTGATAACCGGTTTGCCGGTTAGTACCAAAGGATCAAGGATAATCCGTGAGACAGGGTTCATGAAAAATAATAGTGGTTAAGGAATATTATACTTATGCTGCAAAACATCCTTTGAGCGCTCAAGAACTATTCAGAAAAAGAGCCCGATGGAATGACACCTTCACTGAATTCACAACCGCATCGCGGAGCGTGAGGTAATTTTCCTGCGATCTGCCGATGGTGTATTTCTTGCCGGGATTGCACCGCAGAAGGCGATGTTAGCGGATGAGATGAAACATTACCTATAGTAGTATACGTGATAGTTGAATTAAAGTATCGTCGTCAGGGCTATTGAGAAATCCGGAAATCGAAAACAAAACCAGCCCCCATCACGGTCAGATGCGGTCTCTTCCCTGAGCAATCAGCCGGGGTATCCATATGTCAGATATTCCGACGAGTCAACTTTCTTTCAGCACTGCATGAAAACCAGCCTGGACGAAATGCCGGTCACTGGTAAGCACATCGTCAATACCCCGTTCCTGCATGATGAAAATGGAGATACAATCCGTGAGGCTCCATGATTTATCCTTCCATTCTTCATACAGTGCCCATCCCTTTGACCATAACAGGGGATCAATAAAGATAATCTCAACCCGTGAAGATGTCTCAAAGTTGCGGTGAAAGGTAATGACAGAGGGTTTGAATGCAGGATTACACAGTGCGTTTGCAGTTTCATCGAGAACAGA
Organism: Methanoregula sp.; assembly: GCA_028711405.1. Classification (GTDB taxonomy): domain Archaea; phylum Halobacteriota; class Methanomicrobia; order Methanomicrobiales; family Methanospirillaceae; genus Methanoregula. Next base: position 4,138 of record JAQTSH010000103.1, on the reverse strand, counting down.
AGTGGTAATAGCAAAACGGGTACCGGACCTCATCATGTTTTGTAATGTTTATCAGCGACATCGAGAAATGGATCCTGTATGTTCAATAGCGCAATCCAGCAGACTGTATCAACAAAACATACATTCCTTTTCATGAGCTCCCCGTTTTGGTTTGCTATGCAGGTAATGAGCGTGCTCAATTTCCCGGAGTTTCATCCAGATAATCGAACCGGATAAAAAAAAGATTCTCCCACCCGGTATGTTCCAGGTAGCATCCGGCACACACTTCAAACATTGGACACGATGAGATCTCTCTCATTCGGATGCAGGCATCTCTTCCGACTGAACACAGATACCGGGCAGGATCAAAACAGTGATTTTCTCATGGGTCTCGGGGATATTGATCGATCTGATCTGTCAAATGCCTCCCAATAGCATCCATTAGCATACATTTTAAACCAGGTATCTACCCCGGTTTGCCTCAAATCACCCCAAAATGGTGGTTCCCCAAAACCGTGTGACGGAATTCCCCATTTTCTGCAACCTGTACCCCTACGTCCAGGATAAAATTCCTATGAGATCCTCCTCTCCCACGACGGAGAACCCCTTTGAAAGGAGAGTGCCTGAACTCCATGAGGGACACGGTTCCCATAAGGTCTCTTAAATACAGTTGGTTTACACCTCGACAGCCAAAGGGTCAGTACCATCAATCCCGGCACCATTCCGCCCGATGACACCCGGCAACAGTACCCGACATATAAAATAAAAACGGGGGTAAATCATCGGTTGGAATTTGAGCAATCCTGCTGAAGATTATGGTAAAAACTACGGTTGTAAAGAGCGATTGCAGCAAAAACCATAGCGGTGTCAACGGCGGTTTAAGTTTCCCCACTCGCGGCGGAATAAATTCCCCATATGGGTCGGAATAAATTCCCCAGTGCGGCACACAGATTCAGGTATCGGATGTGTTGCGCATGATAGACGAGGAGGAATACCTGATGCTACGAGACCTTGCACAAGAACAGGAGATCACAACCGGAAGGATCAACATCAGTGCCCTATCCAGACACGAGGGGTACGATCGAAAGACCATCCGGAAATATCTATTGGAACCAAATTTTCCATCAGAAAGGCATCGACAAACGAGGAAAAGCAAATTGGATCGGTTCAAAGACCACATTCATCAACGTCTTGAGCAGTTTCCCCTGCTCAGTTCAGTCAGACTTCTTGAAGAGATACAAAGCCAGGGGTATACCGGAAGAGATACCATACTCAAGGCTTATCTTCGGGAAGTTCGTCCTAAACCCGTAATAATCGCAGAAGCCCGGTTTGAGACCAAGCCGGGAGTTCAGGCACAGGTAGACTGGTCAAACTGCATTTACGTACTTCCGGATGGAACCTGGAAAACGGTGTATTGCTTTTCGATGGTGCTTGGATATTCCCGTATGCGGTACGTTGAGTTTTGCACCACAACGGACCTGACCACATTTCTCAAATGCCATCAAAATGCATTTGAATATTTTGGAGGAGTCACGAAGGAGATCCTGTATGACAACATCAAAGTTGTCATTATCAAACGGAAAAACCCATCAACAGCGTCGGAATTTCACCCGGCATTTGCTGATTTTCGGGATCATTATGCCTTCATCGCGTACCTCTGCCGCCCGTATCGGGCGAAAACCAAAGGGAAAATCGAACGCGCGATCGGGTTCGTCAAGGACAATTTCCTGTACGGTCGAATATTCTCATCTTTGGAGGACCTGAACGCTCAGGCAAGACAATGGATGGAGAAAGTCAACCATCAGGTACACGGAACCACCTTTGAAATTCCGGCAGATCGACTCGCGAAAGAGACCCTTCGGAGCATATCGTCGATACCGCCCTATCTCATCAAACGAGTAGAAGATCGGTTGATCTCTAAAGACTGCTATGTATCGCTCTATGGAAACCGATACTCAGTCCCGTGGCAGTATGCCCGAAGAAATGCCGGTGTAGAAGTCACTGATCGCCGCGTGATGATTACCGTTGAGGGAACGGTAATCTGTGAGCATCCGCTCTTGGAGGGAAGACACGAAACATCCCGGAAAAAGGAACATTTTGAAGGATTGTTGAAAGCAATCCGGGATGAAACCCACGGGAAGATGCCGCCGGTAATCACGCGGACCACTACGGGGTCAACAAGCAGTGTTGAAAAACGCGCGCTGTCTGAATACGATCAATTGTGCAGAGGTGAGAAGGATTCCCGCACTTCTGCTTGATCAGGTTCATCAGCATCTGGCATTGCTGAAACTGGAAACTATGGATGCGATCCTGGAGCCAACTATGGAACAGGCGATATCTGACCATTTCAGTCCTCTGGAAACGATCGGTTTCCTATCTGAGAAAGAGTGGAAAACCAGAGTTTCTTCAACGATATCAACTCGTATGAAGCATGCCAGATTCCCGGTGAAGAAACGGGTAGATGATTTTAATTTCCCGTTCCAGCCAACTATCGATCCGACTGTCATTCGGGATCTGATGACCCTCCGGTTCATTCAGCAGTCGGAGAATGTTGTGTTTCTGGGTCCACCGGGTGTAGGGAAAACACATCTGGCTATAGGGCTGGGGGTTGCTGCGATTGAAGCTGGATTTCCGGTTCTGTTCATCAATGCTTCAGTCCTGATCGAACGGCTGAAGGATGCTTACCGGCAGGATCAACTTGACCGCTATCTCAAGAAACTGGTCAAACCAAAGTTGCTGATTATCGATGAAATCGGTTACCTGCCCTTTGATTCAGCTGCTGCATATTGTTTCTTTCAGTTGATATCACGACGGTATGAGCGGGTGTCTACAATCTTTACTTCGAATAAGTCATTTGGGGATTGGGGAGAAATTTTTCAGGATCATGTGATCGCTGCTGCGATTCTGGACCGGATGCTCCATCATTGTACTACGTTGAATATCCGAGGTGAAAGTTATCGGATGAAAGACCGAAAGAAGCACGATGTGTTGAGCATTCAACAAATCTAACCCTTGATAGCGGATTTGAACATTGGATAGAAAGATTTATCAGGACTGGGGAAAAAATACCGACTGAGCTGGGGATTTTCATTCCGCCGATGACAAGCGGTCCCAGAATGGTCTGCTTATAGCAGGCAACAAAATCCCGGCGCACAAAAATGGGATCAAATCCCGGTATCGCCAGAGTTCTGATAAATTAATATCAAACCATCCACTACGGGAACGGATCTCCATGGTCCAGTTGAAATCTTCGTTATCGGGCATTGATATCACCTAGTCGGAGAAATCCCGATCTCAATAACATGCCTCCATCCTCGAAGTACTGATCCAACCCTTGAAGTATAACAAATCACTGATAAGGAATTGATGGACAGAATCCCGGAAATTGGCATGACACGCCGGGGAAAATAGACTTTCGTCATGATCCCCGCGTTACTCTCCATGTTTGTCGTTGATCGGGTGAGCCCTTCAGCGAAGAGCATCCTGGGAAGTAGGACGGCATAACTGAACAGGGGAAACCATCAGATGGGATCTTGGCAAATCTCCCGAAGAACAGGGTAAATATTACCATCATAAAGAGTGGCTGGATGATCTCCCAGAGAAATATGACGGCAGTCTGCATGTACCGGACCTTCACATCACGGGAGACAAGACTATAGAGGATCTCGCGGTAATCCCAGAGAACGTGGAAATCTACCGGCACCCATTTTTTTGGGGGGCGGATGATGAGGTGGGGGCGTATCGCCGTGTGCGGGTTCATGTGAAGACGGAGTGAAAACGTCCGGCTCTTTTCATTGTATCGGTGTAATATTGGAAAAACTTTTTAATTCTTCTTCGCTGATCAATGTGCGAAAAGCGTCCGTATGGATTGTTTTCAAGGGATTACGGTATCCGTACGGCACATTACGTATGATCGACTCGACATCTCCCGTTTTGATGATGGAACTCTTCATAAAAATACACATTTTTTGTTATTCATTAGCAAGACGAATTACAATCTCTTTAAGGTCATTTGAGAGATAAAATCCCTTATTTTCCAGTTGACTGATAAGAGAAGATACACGAGGTATTATTCCACACGATTTGGCTTTTAAAAGTAATCCGCAGGTCCCCACCACGGGGATTTTATTTAGTTCAGCATAGCGTCTGGCAAGATTAT
>JAQTSH010000102.1 GCA_028711405.1 Methanoregula sp. | reverse complement strand
CCGGATTGTACCAACCCTGCGGGAAGTTACTCCCGCTGCCCGAAGAGTCTCCCGGCGTATACGCACTGCCCGAACGAGACGCACCCGTCCCCCGGCGGGTAATCCCGGTTCATGATCCCCAGGAGTCTGGCAGCGGCAATCTCAGACAATATCGTCTCACGGATCGCGCAGTTGATCGCCACCCCCCCGCTTAGGGCGACCGTCTTTAGCCCCCCCCGGTGCGCAGCGTGAATGGCAAGTGCAGCGATCCCCCGTGCAAGGTTGAACTGGAATGACCCGGCGCAGTCGCGCACTGCCTGCCGGTCACCTGCCGGGGCGGCTGAGATCCGGTCAAACGCCGTCTGCATGAGCGCCCGCGTGGAGAGCGTCTCGCATCCCGCATGAGTCTCAAACTTCAGCTCCCATGGTTCGACACGCCCACCAATCGCCATAGACTCCAGTTTCATCGCCGGCTCACCATCATACGTGCGCTCCCGGCAGATCCCAAGAAGCGCAGCAGCAGCATCGAGCACCCGCCCGGTACTGCTGGTCATCGTCACGTTAAAACCGGTTGCCACCTGCCGTTTGAGCACGCCGAGTTCCACCGCAGTCCAGCCCCGGCTGGAGAGCAGCGCGAGGCAGTCGTCGTGGGGAAGGATACCGTACAACATCCGTTCGGGAAACCGGGTCGCCAGATCTCCGCCCGGCATCGCCACCGGCTCGAGATGGGCAACGCGGGAGAGTGCAGGCACCTGCCCGGAGAAGACCTCCCCTCCCCAGACCGTGCCATCATCGCCATACCCCACCCCATCGATCGCAATCCCGATACACGGTTCCGTTGTCGTCGCTGCAATATGCGCCCGGTGGTGCTGCACCGGCACCAGTTCCAGACCATGTTCAGCAGCAATCTCGCGGGCGAACCGGGTCGAGAGGAACTGCGGGTGGAGATCGTGCGCGACAACCTCACATTTAGCGCCGAGCAACCGCTGGAGTTTTCTCACGGTCTCTTCAAGATAATCGAGCGTAGGTGGATTTCTCACATTTCCCACATGGGGGGATGTGACCGCAAATCCATTGATATAACAGGTGGCATTCGCGTTCAGCTCCGGACCCACGCCAAGAATACACCGGGTGCCGAGATCGATCGCCGTCCGTTTTGGTGCGATCCCGCGCGAGAGCCGGATGATGTATCCGTCCCGCACGACAGAATCGTCACACCGGTTCTCGATCCTCCGGTTGTGGGACAGCACAAAATCCACGTCATGCGAGAGTCGCGACAGTGCCACATCGGGTTCGGTGATCATCGGGTACCCGGGCATGTTCGCGCTGGTCATGACGAGGAGCGGATGCCGGATGCGATGGAAGAGCAGGTGGTGGAGCCCGGTGTACGGGAGCATGCACCCGATCGTATGCAGGTTACTTATCGGTGCATGGGCAGACGGATCCCGCTTGGGGAGGACGACAATCGGGTGGACCGGACTGGTGAGGAGTTCCCGGTCCTGTGCCGTGATGACGACCATACGGTCAATCTCGTCCGGTCGCACCATCACTGCGAATGGTTGTTCTTCCCTGCCCAGCCGGCTCTTCAGTTCCCGCGCAGCCTCTTCGATGCACGCGAGATGGAATCCGCCGATGCCACGGATCGCAAGGATCCGCCCGGCATCAAGGAGGGCAGCTGCCTCTTTGACCGGATCATGGCAGTCGACCCGGTTTCCTGCAGTGTCTAAAAGGGAAAGTTCGGGACCGCATGCATCGCACGCGATGGTCTGCGCGTGATGGCGCCGGGAACGGGGATCCCCGTATTCGCCGGCACATGCGGGGCACATCGGGAAAGCCGCCATCGTTGTTCGCTCACGGTCGTAGGGGAGCGCGCGCGTGATGCTGTACCGGGGTCCGCAGTTCACGCAGGAGGTTGCCCAGTAATTTTCGTATCGTCCCCCGCGCTCGAAGATGTCCGCGATACAGGCATCACAGGTTGCAATGTCCGGGGGAATCATGCCGGTGAACGACCCGGTGCCGCTTGGCAGGATAAAAAAGCCGGGCGGGATCTCCCGCGTCGTATCCGTCACCATGACCGTATCGATCCGGGAGCGCGGCGGACCTGCGGAGACTGCTGAAAGGAATTCTGAAAACCGGTCGCCCTCGGCATAGATCTCCACTTCACTGCCGAGGTTCCTCGCGGAACCGTTGATCGCAAAATCGCATGCCCGTGCATACACAAATGGGCGGAACCCCACACCCTGGACGATTCCGCGAACTGTGATCCTTCCCTTTCTCCGCATGCTTATGACGCAATAATTTATTGATCTATAGAGCGATATAACTATAGGGTTTTTACATTGCCGGGCCATATCAGAATTGTTAACGATCCTGTCGAACTTGTTCCTCTCCTGATGACATTCAATGATCCTTCATTTAAAAAGGTCTATGAGTTGTTGAGTAAAAACTGGATGACTGAAGAAGAACTGGGATCGCAAGCCGATGCGGGAGTTGTGGGTCTGTGCCTTGAGGTGTTGAAGAAGGGAAACCTCATCGAAGAGCAGTGGCGGATGCCGAGACCCGGAAAGAAACCGGAGAAGGAGTTCCGTGCGACATATAACAAGTTCCGTGCGAACTTCCAGTGCAACCTTCAGGATCTGTCGGACATTCTTTACGTTGCCCTCTCAAACGACGAGAGCCTGCGTTCATCGGTTGAACGGGTCGAAGAAGAGCTTTCGGGGGGCAACAGTTCCATCAACGATCTCTCCCGCAAATTAGGTGTCAGTGCCGTATTTATCAAAGGGCTCGCGAAACGGACTCCCCAACTGGATGTGAAGGGACAGGGACTGGTGCGTCTTGACACAGGACGATAAGGATCCCCTGTATTCTATTCTGCGCAGCAAGCGCGAGGTTTCACGCCTCCAGATTCTCGTAGAGGTTGCCGAACACCAGCCGGCAGTCCGCCAGCAGGAGATTGCGGTAAAACTGGGTGTGACCCCGCAGGCGATCTCCGAGTACATCCGGGAACTCGTGGATGAGGGGAAGGTCTCGGCGATTGGCAGGGGGAACTACGAGGTGACGAAGGCGGGGATCGAGTGGGTGCTCTCGAATGCCGAGGCGCTCGAATCATATGCCCGGCATATCCGGCGCGATATCATCCAGCAGGTGTCAGTCTGGGCAGCGATCGCGGCTGAAGACCTGCATGCAGGGGACGAAGTCGGCGTGTTCATGAAAGACGGTTTTCTGTATGCCGGGAAAACCCGTCAGGCTGCGACCGGGAGTGTTATTGCCGATGCAAAGAAGGATGAGGATGTGGGAGTTGCCCGCCTGAACGGGATCATCGAGCACCACGAGGGGGTCATCCATGTCTGTAAGGTGCCGAGGATCCAGCACGGGGGAGCTCGCAAGGTGCAGTTACCCAAACTCCGGGAGGTCATTCACCCGGTGGGCATGGTGGCAGCGGTCGGGCTTGAAGCATTTATCGCGCTCAAACGTGTGGGACGCAAACCCGACATGTTCTTCGGTGCGCGGGAAGGTGTGATCGAGGCGGCGTTCCACGGGATCGATTGTGCGATTGTGATTGTTGACGAAGAGTTCACGGACTTTTTAAAGAGGCTGGAGAGCGTGGAACTCGCGTACGTGATCCATGACCTGATCGCCCCATGAAGATCATCGTCCAGCCCCAGAAGGGGGATCTCTATAAGCTCCTCTTCTATGATGACCGTCATGTCCGTGGTGCCGGGTTTGTTGAACTGACCGATACCCCGAAAGGACCGCGCCCGGTGAAATACCGGCTGCGCTGGGGCGGGAAGAAAGAGTACAAGCATACGCCGTCAAAGGATCTGATCGCGCAGCTCCGGGAAGCGGACGTCCGGATGGTGAAGCCGGATACCCTCTTCGAGGATTTCCTGCACGCGTTCCAGGTCCGGTCGGGACCGGTTGATGCCTGCCGCATGTGCCTCTTAGATGAGAAGTACACACTCCTTACCGAAGACAATTTCGTTGTCTTCGGGAAAGGGGAGAAGATCTGTCTCGACTGTGGTATCCGGGAACTGCGGCGCGAGCTGGCGCCGCTGGGGAAGATCGGGAAGGATACGATCCGGCACTTCGAGACGCTCTTAGTTGAGTGCCGGAACCTCGACAAGGTGCTTGCGCTCGTGCAGCCGGAAAAACTGTCGATGGCATCGGCGCTCTTCGATACAATCGTTGCGCACCCGGTGCTGACGACTGCAAAGATCGACGAGCTGCCGCTGCCGCACGAGTTTGTCGAGGCTGGCGGCGTGACCAATCTCATGCCCGTGCAGCAGCTGGCAGTGGAAGCCGGGCTCCTGCATGGAAAAGATCTTCTTGTGGTTGCCGCAACCGCGAGCGGGAAGACGTTCATCGGTGAGATGGCAGGGCTCAAGAACTATCTTGAAGGACGGGGCAGGATGCTCTTTTTAGTCCCGCTTGTTGCGCTCGCAAACCAGAAGTATGAGCGGTTCACCGAACGGTACGCGAAACTCGCGAAGACCGGTCTGTTGACCGGGGTCTCCCGGCTCAACCTGCCCGAGACCCGGAAGATCGGGGACCGGAACCCGCAGGCGCCGATCATTGTCGGGACGTACGAAGGTGTGGACAACATGATCCGGTGCGGGCAGCGGATGGCAAATGTCGCCACGGTCGTGATCGATGAAGTGCAGATGCTGGAGGATCCCGAACGCGGGCACCGGCTCGATGGGCTTATCGCCCGGCTCAAGTATCTTGCCCCGCAGGCGCAGTTCCTGTACCTGTCAGCGACCATCGGGTCGCCAAAGACGCTTGCGAAAAAACTGAACTGCCAGCTGGTGCGGTACGATGATCGTCCGGTGGCGCTCGAACGATACCTCCTTTTTATGGAGCGCAAGCAGAAGATCCCAACGATCAAACAGCTGACGACCGAAGAGTACAAGCGGACATCGTCGAAAGGTTTCCGTGGGCAGACGATCATCTTCACAAATGCCCGCGCCCGGTGTCACACGATTGCCGATGCGCTCGGGATGCGGGCAGCGGCGTACCATGCCGGGCTGACCTCGCAGGAGCGGCGCGACGTGGAGACCCGGTTCTCGAACGGGAAACTGATGGCGGTGGTGACGACGGCGGCGCTTGGTGCCGGTGTCGATTTCCCGGCGTCGCAGGTGATCTTTGATGCGCTTGCAATGGGCAGGGACTGGTTGTCCGTGCAGGAGTTCAACCAGATGGCAGGCAGGGCAGGCAGACCGGATTTCCACGATCTCGGGAAGGTGGTCCTTCTTGCGGAGCCCGGCGGCAGTTATTCCCGGGAGAACCCGTTCACTGAAGAGGAGGTGGCGATCCGGCTGTTAAAGGGTGTGATGGAAGAGGTTGCGCCCGAGCACGATATCGAACAGAGCTCGGAAGAGTACGTGGCAAATGCGGTTGCGTGCAACGGCGAGGAGGCGGTCATTGACCGTATCACCACCACGATGGTGGGATCGATGGAGCCGGTATTATCGGATCTTCTCGCCCACAGGCTCGTGCAGAGGAAGGGATCGCGCATCGAACTCTTGCCGCTCGCTCGGGTGATGGCTGAGCATTTCATCGGCATCGAACGCCTCCTTGAGATCATCCGGCTGACCGCGAAGATGGACGATCCGCTTGACATCATCGGCGAGCTGGAGAGCGACCAGATCCAGAAGGAGACGGCGAAGGCAGCGGAAAAGAAGAAGCAGCAGAAGGGTGGGCATGGGAGGCGGTGAATCAGGGGAAAGGTACGGTCAGCAGCATAAGAAGGATTGTGGTATAACCGGATTCTACCGGTAGGAGTCGATCAGTATTCATCTGACCTGGTTCGCCGTCATGGCAAAAGAGATCTCCGTAAGGAAGTCATCGCCCGATACATGGAGATACGTTTTCCCGCACATGTGGATTTCACCGGTTGTGTTTGTGCCAAATTCATGTTGGAAAGGATTGCACCGGTGGTGGATGGCTGAATAGTTATACCATATCAATAAATATTCTGGCACCTCAAGTTGTGTAACAAAATGTGTGGTGGTATGTGTA
>JAQTSH010000101.1 GCA_028711405.1 Methanoregula sp. | reverse complement strand
GAGGCTGTTGCACAACTCAAAAAAAATGACCCAATTGTAGAAAGCACAAAATATTTTTGTTTTTGGACAAATATCCAACGAGATTTTTGATGCCAATTAACACAAATGTAGAATTTGAAAGGTCTGTGCAACAACCTCACCGGTTTTTTCGAATTCCTGCAACTTGAGGCGAATGCCCGCCTCATCCGGACGCACTCTGGAGGTGTCCAGGAGGAATCCTGTATTCTTGGTGTGCCGTGCGTTACTCTCCGGAATACGACGGAGCGACCGGAGACGATCGAGGTTGAGGCGAATGTGCTGGTCGGGACCGGGTGCGACCGGATCCGGGCGGGGGTGAAGGAGATGCTGGACGTTCAAAGATCGTGGAATAATCCTTATGGGGATGGGATGGCAAGTGTTACTATCGTTGATGCGTGTCGCAGACTTTTTGTGGCACAAGACTAAAATGTGAAATTGGAGGAATAATCATGGAATCACAACGGGTGTTGGTAACCGGTGGGGCGAGATATATAGGAACAAACCTGGTGAACGAACCGTTCGCGGGGGCATGAGGTTCTCGCGGTGGATCCCGGCAATACGGAGCGCGACGGGTATGTCCGGGCGGATGTCCGGAATTTCCGGCAGCTGGAACGGATCTTTGACAAGCATCGATTCGATTCAGTCTACCCTCTGGCTGCTGAATATGGTCGCTGGAATGGCGAGGATTATTACGAGAACCTCTGGCAGACTAACTGCATTGGGACAAAGAATATGCTGTCGCTGTTTTCTCCAATCGTTCCCACTACGGGATTTGTGAGGGTGATCATGGATGGGCTCTCAAGATCCCTGAATTCCAGATTTCCTTAAGTTTCCTTCAGGGGGAAACTTTTTAGCATTAGTTTCCCCATCAATATATCATGGAGAAGAGATCGCTTCTGAGATACCTGGCTGATAAAAAGGAGCAGATACGGCGGCTTAAGGTTTTATCCAGAAGCCTTACAATCCAGAAAACAAAACAATTTGTCATTCCTGTCATAGGACCAAGAAGAGCTGGAAAGAGCTTTTACCTGTACGACCTTATACTGAATACATTCAAAATAGAGGATAAAGACTTCATTTACTTAAATTTTGAAGATCCTGAAATGATCGGTGCAGACATGAGAGTCATGTCTGATGCGGTGAGCGTTCACGAGGAGTTTTATGGCAAAATCCCCGAATACATATTTCTGGATGAGGTTCAGAACATCGATCATTGGGAGAAGGCGGTCAGGGGATTATACGAAACCAAAAACCATTACCTGTTTATCTCAGGGTCGTCCTCGAAATTGCTCTCAAAAGAAATCGCAACCTCGTTACGCGGCAGGACACTGACGTATTCTATTCTTCCGTTATCGTTTGAGGAATTTCTCGCCTTTAATGATTTTAAGAAAAAGTCGCTTCTTTCAACATCAGATGAGAACCAGATCAAAAATCATCTCAGAAACTATATGGAATTCGGGGGTTTTCCTGACATAGTGTTCGATAATCAACTTGCAGACAGGTTTTTTTTAGAATACCTTGACCTTGTACTTTTCAGGGATATTATTGAAAGATATAATATAAAAAATATTTTCATTATAAAATTTCTCATACGATCCATGCTCACTTCTTTCTCAAAGCAATCTTCTGTCAATAGTACCTTCAACACCCTGAAATCGCAGGGAATAAAAGTGAGCAAGAAAACACTCTATAATTATACATTGTATCTTGAAGACTCGTTTTTCGCATTTTTTTTAAAAAAATTTTCCTGGGCTCTCAAAAATACCGAAACTTCGGTGCCTAAAGTGTTCATTAATGACACCGGTTTAATCACTTCCCTTATCTCCGGTTTTTCTGAAAATTTTGGAAGGTTGATAGAAAACATCGTCTTTTTGGAGCTGAAAAGAGCGCAGAATGCAAATCCGGGTCTTGAGATATACTATTATGATAATGGTGGAGAAGTTGATTTTCTTCTCAAAGAAAAGTGCAAGATTCAACAACTCGTGCAGGTATGCTATGACATAGAAAATCCGGATACGAAAAGGAGAGAACTAAAAGCCCTGCAGAAGGCGGGTGAGGAACTACAATGCAGCGATCTGCTTGTGATCACCTGGGACAAGGAAGGAGAGGAGCAGATGGGGAATAACAAAGTGGTTTACGTTCCTCTTTGGAAATGGCTGTTGAAACAGGATACCCATAAAAAAGGGGGAATTCCGTCATAATGTTTTTCATATTCGGCAACTTTCGTAAGTGCTCAAATCCAGCCAATGTGTAAGGCTGTTTTTTACACCGGATATGATCGCTTCCGGTCCAGGAGGGGCGATCTCTTCGTGCTGCCATCCTCGTTACCTCAGAGAGAGAAGTCCACGTCCGCAATTTTTGGGAGGCGTCACCCTGTCAGGGTATCTTACGAGGATACCCCCGGTTCCGGGCAGACCCGTCGGATCCCGACCGGTATCGAACATATCCTTTTGGAGGAACAACCGGATCCTGAACGAAGTCGAACATGTTCTCATGGAGGAACAACCGGACATTGTGCTTGTGCAGGGTGACACGAACACGGTGATTGCCGGTGCGCTTGCCGCTGTGAAGCTCCACATCCGTGTCGGTCATGTGGGGGCGGGCTTCGTAAGTTTCGACCGGACTATGCCCGAAGAGATCAACCGGGTGGTGGCGGATCCTATCTCTGACCTACTCTTCGCCCCGACCGGGACTGCGCGGCAGCATCTCCTGAACGAAGGTATTGAGGATAATAAGATCAGCGTGACCGGCAACACGATGGTCGATGCGGTCTTCCAGAACCCGGAGATATCTCTCTATAGGGCACAAGCGGATTATCGATTTTGTTGAGGATTCCTGCCGGACGTGAGTGCATAGTGTGGAAAATTTTTTTCCCGGCACAGTATGTAATGTATGAGGGAAGCCGGAATGGGAAAAGCCCTTTATTTCTGATGGAAGAGATCTGTGGGAAGTACTTGTCCTTTTTTTGTCCGGTCGAAATCATGATCGAAACTGACAATTGTTAAATTGTAGCGCTCTGCAACAGTATATTGGTATGCATCATCGAAATCCAAGTTATATTCATTCGCATAAATTACCAGTTTCTATGCGTTCACGGAATATTACCTGACAACTAAATTCCCGTTTGCGATGTCGATGCTGAGCGTTGCATTGTTGATTCTAGGGTTGTTGTTGATTATTGCGGGATTGATTCTGAATGCGCTTGTGGTGACCGTGGACAGGAACCGGATGGCGGAGAACGGGAGTAAAAAGTAAAATGGTGGCGTTTTGATGGATATTCAGAAGATTCTGGGAATCCGAGACATACCATATCCGCATCAATCGTTATTTATACCACCGCGGTAGTATATGGTGGTATGTCCGGGGCGTCGTCGATTAAGATATCCGAATCTGTAAAAGAGGTACTGGGTTGCCTTAAGGTGCATCCAAGGGAGACGTATGGCGATGTGATAGAACGCCTGGTAAGCCACACCCACGATGCAGTCCTCCCCTGCCACATTCCCCTTTTGTATGTGAAAATTAATGGAACTATCCGGGAACTTCGTTATCCAATCGATCTCTCTTTCGAGGTTGAAGATGGGGAGTACATTATCTATAATAATGAATACCACCTGCTTGTAATCGCTCCCGATCTGCGTAAGGGTCTCAAAGAGATTAATAATCAATTTGAGGAAAACTGGAATGATTACGTCGATCAAAATGACCGTGGACTGACACCGGGGGCTCTCCAGTTCCGTAAGACGTTACTCTCCCTATTCTCTTGAGGCGGTTTCCTTGAGCTCGCGAATGAATCACAACATCCTTAAAGCACTTAAAAGGAAGGGATTTTCTCAAACGATGTCTGGTCATATCAAGCTGACGTTCAGATATAATGGCAGAGACACATCGATCCGCACGTGGGTTAGTCATGGAAAAAAAGAGATTAGCGATCGGCTGCTTGGCATCATGGCAGAACAACTCAGTCTCTCCCGACTGCAGTTTAATGATCTGATCGACTGTTCACTTGGCGAACGTGAACTTGTTGAACTGTACGAAGAGAAGGGAATCCTATGAATAATTCTGCCAGCGGTTGGGATCTTGTCTGCGGTTATGGTACAATCAAAAATTTTGGAGATCATGCATGCAGATAAAAAAAATACTCGTGACCGGCGGGACGGGTTTTATCGGAACCGATCCTGGCAGGGATCTGGCATCTTTCGGGTGATAATGCCTCTATCCGGTCCGCACACATTCCTGAGAACGTCGAATTTGCGTGCGGTAACATGAATTATAAGAAATACTTTCCATGATTGCGATTGTCCCTGGCACGCGTCCCGAGATCATCAAGATGTCCTCCATTATCCGGACATGCGAAGCGAAGCAGATCGAGTAGTTCATCCTGCATACCGGGCAGCACTATTCGTACGAGATGGACCAAGCCTTCTTTCACGATCCCGGATTGCCCGAACCGAAGTACAATCCCGATGTCGGCTCCGGGTCCCATGCCGAGCAGACCAGCCGGATCCTGACCGGTATCGAACATGTCCTTTTGGTGGAACAACCGGATTCTGACCGAAGTCGAACATGTTCTCATGGAGGAACAACCGGACATTGTGCTTGTCCAGGGCGATACCAACACGGTGCTTGCCGGTGCGCTTGCGGCGGCGAAGCTTCACATCCGGGTCGGTCATGGGGTGGCGGGCTTCGTAAGTTTTGACCGGATGATGCCCGAAGAGATCAACCGGGTGGTCGCGGATCATATCACTGACCTGCTCTTCGCCCCGACCGGGACTGCGCGGCAGAACCTACGGAACGAAGGCATTGAGGATAATAAGATCAGCGTGACCGGCAACACGATTGTCGATGCCGTCTTCTAGAACCTGGATATCTCGAAAGAAGACCGCGAATATCCTCAACACTCTTGGCATAGCACCGAAGGGTTACTTTCTCGTTACTGCACACCGGCAGGAGAATGTTGATTCTCCCGAGCACTTCAGAAACCTCATCCGGGGGCATCTTGCGATCCACCAGGAGTACTCACTGCCCGTCATCTTCCCGATGCATCCCCGGACCCGGAAGATGGTGGAGCAGTTCAACATCCCCTTATCCGGGATATCAGTCATTGAACCCACCGGGTTTTTAAAAATTCCTGCAACTTGAATCCACTGTCCGCCTTATCCTGACGGATTCTGGCAGCGTCCAGGAAGAATCCTGTATTCTTGGTGTGCCTTGTGTTACTCTCTGGAATACGACGGAACGACCGGAGACTATCGAGGTTGGGGCGAATGTGCTGGTTGGGACCAGGTGCGAATGGATCCGGGCGGGGGTGAAGGAGAGGGTAAATGCGCGGAGTGTGTGGGAAAATCCTTATGGGGATGGGAGGGCAAATGTTAGGATCGTGGACGCGTGCCGGGGTTTTCATTTGGCACAAGTAGAAAAGTCGCCACAGAAAACATAAATATGTTGATGTGCCATATGTGTTTGTATTAATTCCCCACCTTGCTCTGCAATGTGGCTTTTTATTAACTCCAAGGGGTTATTCTAATAACCCCTTGCATGTCATAGTATTATTTGTATGAAACAAATATGTGTTTTTATCGATGGGAGTAATTTTTATCACGGTATCAAACATAATATCGGAAAAACCAACATTGATTTTAACAAACTAAGTTTGACGTTATGTACCCTGACTTCGCCACTTTGGGGTAACTTACGCTCAATTTTAGCACAACCCCCATTCGCCAAATGGGGTTTTTACCTCCCGATTGGACCTCTTAAAGTGCCATTATTTTAATGAACTCCCTAAATACGGCTGCAATTTCGATAAATCAGTGGATGTGATCCTGATTCCGAATCGATATTCTGGATAAACGATCGTAAGTGTCAAATTGATCTGAACTTTCGTGAGGCTTTTTCAACTTTTTACGACGGAATTCTAACACAAAAATTCTGTCAAATTGATCTGAACTTTCGTGAGGCTTTTTCAACTTTTTACGACGGAATTCTAACACAAAAATTCTGTCAAATTGATCTGAACTTTCGTGAGGCTTTTTCAATTTTTCACGACGGAATTCTAA
>JAQTSH010000100.1 GCA_028711405.1 Methanoregula sp. | reverse complement strand
TTTGTTGCGTGTGCTGAATGATTTTTTGGGGAAGTTCAGGGAAAATTTCCGTCGAAATTGTTTTGGGAAAAATTCGGTGAAGCGGATTATCCGTTGAGTTGAAATTTTCGCGGAGGGAATGTCTCTGGATCTTAAGACTTGAGGAATTGCCGACCGTTGATGTGTGGGGGTTGGGGAATCCCATGTTAAGGAGAAGTTGCGAGAGTGTGCATGATGGGGGGAGATGGGAAATTGTTTGAGATCCGGGTGTTTTTTATTTACAGCAAATTGTTTACACTGTCCGGGGCGGACTGCACGATTCCTGCGTTTATATATCCTGTAATGTCCTGAACAATTCCGTTGATGAGCGTCACCTGTCTTTTCTCATCGAATTCTGCGAGTGCTGTCACGCACACGGCGATCTGGGTGCCATCCTTTTTCTTCAGGGGAAGGATCCGGTTTTTCACAAACCCGTTCCGGTGGAGTTCTTCGAGCAGCTGTTTCCTTTTATCAGGCTCGGAAAAAACATCAATGATATTGATTTCCTGAAGGTCAACCATGGAATGGTATCCCAGAATGTTCAGGAGTGCCGTGTTCCCCCAGACAAACCTGCCGTGCGGATCAGCGGTGCTCCGGTAGATCCCGACGTTGATATCCTCCACCAGGGTACGATACCTGTCCTCAAATTCACGCAGATGCTGCTCCATCTTTTCTTTTGTGATATCCCGTACAATGGAGGATGCCCCGGCTATTCCTCCTTCGCTTCCTTTTATCGTTGTGATTGTTATCAGGGCATCCATCACCGCACCGTTCTTGCGGATCATTTTCATTTCATGTCGCTGAATATATTCCCCCTGCCAGACCCGTCGCATAAAGATCTCAAGATCATCCTGATGTCCGGGCGGTACCAACAGTCCGAATGGATTCCGGAGCACTTCATCATCATGATACCCGTACATCCGTTCGGCAGCGGGATTCCAGCTGGCGATCCTGCCCTCACGTGTCAGCTCGATGAGCGCCTCGTCCGAAGATTGAATAATTGACGCAAGGAGATCCCGCAAACGGAGTGCTTCCTCCTGTTCGGTTACATCCCGTCCGACAAATACCCTGGAGCCATCCAAAAGGTCGACCGGAATGAAATAGACGTTCCTGACGGTCCCGTTTTTGCAGTGGATCGGGAATCTCTGCGGCTTCGGTTCATTTTTCGGGGTTCCGGTAGGTCCGGTGTGCCAGAATTTGATCGCTTTTTCCTTATCAGCCGGATCGGGAAATGCCCGGTCAACCCAGTTTTTCCCGTCAGGGATCTCGTCCTGCGTGTAACCGAATGTCGTGACAAAGCTCCGGTTGAGAAAGAGGTGGCAACCGCAGGGATCGATGATTGACATGGGAAATGGAGACACTTCCGTAACACTCCGGAACCGCTCTTCGCTCTCTTTTAACTTTTCCTGGTACGTGTTCCGGACGGTGATATCTTCTATAATGAAGGTTATACCCTGGCTCCCATCTTCAAATACAGCCGGGATCCGTTTCATCCTGAAGGCATGCCTCTTACCTTGGATCATATAGCTGATTTCAGTGCCGGACTCACCCGCACTCCCGAAATTTTCAGGAATCCCATTTACGGGGAGATCCCGAATGAAGGGAATCTCTGTCTCATGGATTCGCGTTCCTATAAGGGCGTCCTTTTTAACATCAAACAGCAGGAGGACCGGTTCGTTGACCTGGAGTATCCGCGCATCAGCATCGAGCATGATGACAAGGTCTGAGGAGAATTCCAGCATTGCGGAGATGGGGATCCTATGCGTGAGGAAATAGACTTTTGCCGCACCAATGACCTGCATCTCGACCTGCCCGGAGATGAGCAGCAGGTCAAGGTACTTCGCCATAAGGTTCCGGTTCATGGGAAATCGTGTGGATAAATCCGAGATTGTCATTCCACGTGGGTGCCATTTGAGGAGTTGCTTGATCCGGTCAATCTTCCCCTGCTCAATTACTCCCATACTATGTATTTGGAATTGAGGAGTAGTTAAATGACGTGTCTTCTAACCGGATGCCGGTAGGGAATATGCGGCGGTCCGGGTCTCCTGGCTCCCTCTTAACTCGTGATTTCCGCAGTGTGGGCATATATTGACCACAACAGTTTCTGTTTTCGTAACCTTTTTAGGGAGTTTTTCTGTTATGATCTTTACGATCCCGTTGACCCCGGGCTTCCTGCTCTGGATCTCGCATATCCACGGTTTCCTTTGGCTAATCCGCCATGAACACTTTTTTCTCTCGCGATTCAACCGGAGTTTCTCAAGTTCCACAAGCCGCTGGAGCGCAGTGTGGTACTGCCCCTGGTCGATTGCCGCCTTCTCATGATCCCGGGTTTGGCGCACCAGATCTTCGAGCGGTGACACTGAAGGCTCGACCGCAACCATGACCGGGCGGGGATTTGCGCTCGATCCGGGTGAGCGGGTTTGTCGTGTAGCGTTGCTTTTCAAGAAACTGCGAGGGCTTCGTCTCACGCTTGTTCACTCCTTACCCTTGTGCACGGACAAAATACAGCCGCACCTGCGCCCGCGTCATCACTACGTTGCAGAGCCGGCGCTCCTCCTGCTCGAAAAGTTTCTTCTCATCGTCGCCGGTCTTGAGACCTTTCGACAGGTCGTTTGGCACGTAGAACTGCTTGGACCGGTAGCGCTGCGGGAACCGCTGGTATGCCATGTCGATGACAAAGACAACCGGGAACTCCTTGCCCTTATTCTTGTGCGCTGTCAGGAACCGGACTGCATCCCTGGTGGTGGGGACACCCTGGGACATGATGTGACCTGCACTCCGCTCAACTCACTTCTCCGTCGGAGACTCCTGACCGGGGGAAGGTCCGGGTTGCTCAAAATATCACAGTTTCGCAAAAAACCGACACGGTTGTTTTACGAAGTCCGCGATATGCCGTCCGTTTGTCTGGATTCGGCATGAATCTGGCTTGGAAAAAACCGTATTTAGCATCGTTTGGACGGGCGATCTCAGGCTGGATCGGGCTTGGGGTGCGGATAACCGAAGGAATGCCTGTTTTGGGGGTCGGAGTCGAGTTCACGTCGGATACCGTCGTAGACAGGATCTCATGATCCCCCAAGACGGGTCATCTGACCCGTGACAGGTCAGATACCCGTGACAGGTTCCAGTGGAAGCCCGGATCTGCACTGTAATATAGGGGGATTGTGGGAGCAGAATACGACGTATATCGTCGGTGGGAATGCCAGACGGAAAGCTTGCAGTTCCTGGACCGTGTCAGAGAAATATTTTGAAAGGCGCGTGATCCAGGAAATCATTCTCCATTGAGAACACGTTGCTAAAAAATTTTCAAAAATTTTCCGGTAAAAATTCCGTACAATTCGCATATTTTTTTTCAGGAGCCGGCACAGTTTCTGTTTTTCAATGTCGATTACATTAGGCAGTGCCCGGATGTAGGACTCTGGCGAATAGTGCGATGCGGCATTTTTGGAAAATTGCGAACCGGGGGTTTGCCGGAAAATCTTTTTGTGAAAGATCCGGGGAAAATTTCCGGCGAAATTATTTTTAGGAAAAATCTGGGGATGTTGATTTTTACCAGAGTGAAAATTTTCACGAATGGAATTTCACTGAAGGAAAAATCGAGCGATTTGGTGCGGAGTTGGGGAGTGTTGGTAATTCGGGTTTTGGGAATCTGAACATCGTTATGGGTTGCGACCGGATGGTGAAAAGATCCCGGGGGCACATGGGGCACATTGAGGGTCATTTCCGGGATTTTTTTTCTGTACTATTCTTACGAAGGACTTTTCGGAAAATGGGGTATACGTGCCCCATGTGCCCCCAGGGTAAAACAATGATGTCTTTCCATTATTCGTTCGCGATGTAGACCGGGTAAAAGGTGAACATATGGCGATCACATTCTGGCACACCTTCCGGCTATGAATCCCGACAAAGCGCTGGCTGGACGATTGCGGAAAAGGGGGTATCGAAGTCCTCGGTATCTGGGAGCAGCTCAACAACCCGGATTTTAATCCCATCGAATTCGAGGGGATTAGAAAACAAGCCGGATACAACAGTTTTACCCTGACGCCCAAACAATAGATCGAAAAGACACAAGCCCGGGGATCGTCTCAAAGCTGGGTCGCACTTGGCCGGGTCGCCGGCTCTGTCTAAAAATCCAGTGATAATATGCGTAAAATGTACAACTACAAGTTATGTTTGGATATGTAAACTCGACCAGATTGAAACCTAATTGGTAAAAACTCGGAAAGTTAGTCTTTAATTAAATTGACAAACTCAAATCGCCGGTGCTTGATACCCCAAAAATCACTTCCTTTTTAGACAGAGCCGGTTTTTCCTGATAGTGATATATGTTTACTTTCAGGGTCCGTCCGATATCCTTAATACCCCCGATCCTTCAGATATGAATAGGAAATTCTTATGAAAGGGTTTGTCCCAACTCCTCTACCTGTCGTTGATCTTATGGTGGCAAAATTATTTGATAAAATGCCGCCGACACCGGAAGACACTCTTCTGGATCCCGGTTGCGGACGGGGGGCGTTTATCGATGGGATAATCCGGTGGTGCGATAAGAACAACCAGAAAATCCCCCGCATTGCCGGTGTCGATTCCGATCCCAATCATATCGTTATAGCGTGTGAAAAATATTCAGGATACCCTTCAATACAAATCAGGCACGCGGACTTTCTCCTTCAGGCTCTTGGGAGGAAATTTGAGTTTATCATCGCAAATCCTCCGTACGTTCCCATTACCGGGTTAACCAAGCAGGAAAAGAGGGAATACCGCACGAGGTTTCACTCGGCAACAGGACGGTTTGATCTCTATTTCCTCTTCTTCGAACAGGCGCTCCATTGTTTGAAAAAAGATGGGAGACTCGTCTTCATAACCCCGGAAAAATATCTTTCGGTAAAAAGTGCGTCCCAGCTCAGGATCATCCTGTCGGAATATTCCATTGATGAGATCGATCTGATCCATGAACAATCATTCAGGAACTTAGTCACGTACCCGGCAGTTACTACAATAACTCATCGGAAATTAGATGGGCCGACTACGATAGTGTTCCGGGATGGTAATACAAAATCTGTTGAGATGCCAAAAGACGGTACATCTGCGTTTCCCTCCCTCTACGGAAAAACAGAGAAGAAAGCCGGGTATTGTACGCTGGGTGAGATATGTCTTCGGGTCAGTTGCGGAGTGGCGACTGGAGTAGATGCAGTCTTTGTCCACAAAAAGAACGGGATTCCCAGAAACCTGAAAAAGTATTCATTCCCGACAATAACCGGAAGAGATCTGTCATTGAATTCTTATGTGGTCCAGTCGGATCTGGAAATGATTACTCCCTACGAAGCGAATGGGAAACTGATCCCGGAAAGCCAGCTTGGTGCATTGAAAGAATTTTTACTGATTCCCGAAAATCACTGCCGCTTGCTGAAACGGACCTGCACGGCAAAAAAACCCTGGTACGCATTCCATGAAAATCCACCGCTTAACCAGATACTGCAACGGAAAATTCTCTGCAAGGATATCACGGAAAAACCCTTCTTCAGGATTGACGAGTCGGGGGAAATTGTCCCGAGCCATTCGGTATATTATATCATTCCAAAGAATCCCGACCATCTCGAAGTGCTCAACGATTATCTCAATTCCAGTGAGGTCCGGTTGTGGCTGGAATCAAATTGCCAGCGGGCAGCGAACGGATTTCTCCGGTTACAGAGCACGATATTGAAACAGGTACCGGTCCCCTTCAGCATCCTGGAAAATGGATGGCTGTCTGGGCAGAAAACCAGCCTTCTTCACGGTCCTGAAGATTCTGCTAACATCGCCGTAAACGGATGATATGATGAAAACACCTTTCGACGAAGTGATCGACAACATCGTAACATAACACTATCACAATCACCGTCAGCAGATGCATTCTGATATTGTCAGCCGGGGAATCTTCCGGGATTTGATGCAAAAATGCCCGGAATTGATACAGGATATTGATAATCATATTCTCGGCGTTCGCACATATTCAAACCTAGTATTTCAGATTTTATCCCCTTGAGATCCTGCTCCCGCGAGGAGTCGTGAATGAAGAAATGGGGGCTTAGTTATATAACTGAGAAGATAATAGTTATAT
>JAQTSH010000099.1 GCA_028711405.1 Methanoregula sp. | reverse complement strand
TAGAGAAGAATGCCTGGGGGTTGGTCTTCTCGATGTGCGCCGTGATCCGGGGGACATCTGTCCGGTTGACGAGCGTGATGATCATCTTCACATCGCCCCGTGACCCCTGGGCATCCATGCTGGTGACGCCGTAATTCTCTGCTTTCATGAACGCGATGATCGCATCGTTCGATTCTTCGGTTGTGATGATCCGCATGATCACCATGCCGATGGAGAGCTTCTCCTCAAGCACGAGCCCGATATAGGTACCAAAAGCAAACCCGAAGGCAAACGCAAAGAAGTTCGCGATATTCGCGAGATCGTTCATCACCACCTCCATGGCAAGGAGCCAGATCACAATCTCAAAAAAGGCGATGATCGGCGCCAGATACTTGATCCCTTTCGAGATATAAATGACCCGGATCGTCTCGAGACTCACATCACAGATGCGTGCAACGAAGATGAGGAGCGGGAGGATGACCCAGACGTAAATATCAGGAGAAATCATAAAAAATGTCATCGGTAAGCCTCTGGGAGGAGAGTTGCTGGATGTTCCAGAATGA
Organism: Methanoregula sp.; assembly: GCA_028711405.1. GTDB lineage: Archaea > Halobacteriota > Methanomicrobia > Methanomicrobiales > Methanospirillaceae > Methanoregula. Next base: position 5,580 of record JAQTSH010000099.1, on the reverse strand, counting down.
TCACAAAAGATTATCCTGTATTGCTATATCAAGTTTATTTAAAAACCAAAAAAATACGGGAGATTTGGATAGATTTTTGTCATTACGCGGGGGAGATGCCCCGGTTCCTTTATGCGTATTTTGAAGGATCAAGATCAAACTTCTTCTTGCAACCGGGAGCACAGAAGTAATACTTCTTCCCCTTGTACTCGCTGACAAACTTCGCTGTCTTCTCATCGACAGTCATCTTACAGATGGGATCAATCGCCATGATATACACCTTATCTTTCATCCTTTCTTCGCATCAGGTATATATCTTCTGAGCAGGAGCGAGAGGCTGACGACCGTCACAGAACTGGCTGCCATCGCAAGAGCGGCAATCGCGGGATTGAGCGTGATCCCGAAGAACGGGTACAGCACACCGGCTCCGACTGGGATGAGCGCGGTGTTGTACGCAAATGCCCAGAAGATGTTGCCCTTGATCCTGCCCATCACTTTCTTTGAGAGTTCCAGCGCCGCCACTGCATCAAGCAGGTCATCGCGGATGAGGACAATGTCCCCGCTCTCGATGGCGACATCTGTGCCACTGCCGATGGCGATCCCCACATCTGCCTGGGCGAGCGCAGGTGCATCGTTGATCCCGTCCCCGACGAATGCGACGCATTCGCCCTTCTCCTGCAAAGATTTGACCGTCACTGCCTTGTCCTGCGGGAGCACCTCAGCGATGACGCGATCAATCCCGATCTGGCGGGCGATTGCATTGGCGGTGCGATGATTGTCACCAGTGACCATGATAACCGTAAGCCCTTTTTCCTTCAGTCGCCGGACCGCCTCCGGGGTGGTCGGTTTTATGGTATCTGCAATGGCGATCATCCCTGCCATTGTTCCTCCGGCACCAACAAGGACAGCAGTTTTGCCTTCTTCTTCGAATGCGGTGAGACGTGCTTCCATTTCAGGGGGAAGCGGGACACCATTCTCGTGCAGGAAGATACGGTTACCGACGAGCACTTCCTCACCGAGCACCACCGCAGACACACCTTTGCCCCCGAACGTATCGAACTTCTCTGCCGGTTCGATCGTTACACCCGCAGATTTTGCCCGCCGGACGATTGCCTGGGCAAGCGGGTGTTGCGAGTGCTGTTCCACGCTCGCGGCAAAGAGAAGAAGCGTGTCAGCGCTCGTACCTGCCGGTACCAGATCGGTGACTTCCGGTCTGCCTTTCGTCAGCGTGCCGGTCTTGTCAAAGATGATCGTCGTCACTTTTTCGGCAATCTCCAGCGCTTCCCCGTTCCGGATGAGGATGCCCAGTTCCGCTCCGCGCCCCACGCCAACCGTCACAGCAGTGGGTGTCGCAAGCCCAAGCGCGCAGGGGCAGGCAACGACGAGGACTGATATCAGTGCGGTCAGGGCAAAGAGGAGCGTTGCGTGCAGCACAAAAAACCAGAGGACAAATGCAAGGGCAGCAATGACGAGCACGACCGGGATGAAGTACGTGACAGCAGTATCCGCGATCCGCTGGACGGGAGGTTTTGACCCTTGTGCATCTTCGACAAGCTGGATGATCTGGGAAAGCACCGTCTCCTTTCCCACCTTCTCCGCCTTCACCGTGAGGACGCTGTTCTGGTTGATGGTGCCTCCGACCACCCGGCTCCCCTTCGTCTTTTGGGGCGGCACGGGTTCACCGGTGATCATTGACTCATCGACATAACTCTCGCCGCTGGCAACCACGCCATCGACAGGCACTTTCGCGCCGGGCTTCACCAGCACGATATCCCCAACCACAACATCCTCGATGGGGATCTCCACCTCCAATCCTTCGCGGAGGATAGTGGCAGTCTTTACCCGGAGGCTCATTAAGTTTTTTATCGCCTCCGAGGTTCGTCCCTTCGCCCGTGTTTCAAGGTAACGTCCCAGCATGAGGAATGCCGCGAGCATGATCGCCGTGTCATAGAACATGAACTCATGGGTGAGGATGATCCCGAAAGTCCCCATCACGCTCGCGACAAACGCAACCCCAGTCCCCATCGCATACATCACGTCCATGTTGAGCGAGCGGTTGCGAAGCGCCATCCACGCAGCGCGGAAGATCGGGTATGCTACATACACAAAGACGGGCGTGGAGATGACGAGCATGACATAGCCGAGCTCATGAATGGAGATGGGGAGCGGTACCCACATCAGGAGCATGAGCGGGATACTGACGGCAAACCCGATCGAGAACCGGAGCAGTTTGTCGTGCAGGTCACGTTCCCGCGCGATCTTCTCCGCCTCTTCGCTCACTTCTCCCGCGATCCCGAGGTACTGGTATCCAGAATCCTCGATTGCACGTTTCATCGCGTCAATACCAGAGACTGACGGATTATAGGTGACATACGCCTTCTCGGTTGCAAGATTGACGGTCGCAAGGACGACACCAGGCAGCGCGCGTAATACTGCTTCGATCGTCTGGACGCAGGTGGCACACATCATGCCGCCGATCCTGATGGTCGCTTCGCGGTTGATCACCTCATATCCTGCTGATTTTACAACCTGTTCAATCTCTTTGAGCGTGATCTTTGACGGGTCGAACTCGACATGCGCTGAATCGGTACCGAAGTTCACCTGGACCTTTGATACATGGTCGAGTCCGGACAGCGATTCCTCAATGGTGATGGCGCATGTGGCGCAGTGCATCCCGGATATCTTCAGTTCGGCGTGTTCTCTCTCCGGTTCTGACATGGTTTCCCCTGTGTATTGTGTTGATCAGTCTGATTCTTGTTATTGTCGTAATCTCCGGTTATAACATTATAGGCTCTGCATTAGATCACGTGGGTAACAATATTTTCCGTGTATCATGTTGAATGGGGGCTGCCGCCCCCAAACCCCTGCATCACGAGTGTTCCTCTCCCCTGATGGGGGTCGGCGCGACGCCGTACCGGGTCGCGCCCAGGCAAGGCGGTTTCCGTGACTCCATGTATGTCCTGACTCAATCATCCATCTTACCCACTTAAAACAGCAAAGAGGCACCTTATATGTGTATGGCATCCGGCTGATCGCAGGGCACCGGACACAAATCGCCAGATTTTGTACTGCCAGCACGGATGTGTGCGGTTCCGGCAGGAAACGACCTGAAACCCGGAACCACACAGGGTTTACCGGGTCCGGGAGGAACTGCCGGAGCATCATTCATCCCTGAAAAGGAATTTATCATGATTAATTATTTATAATCGCAGCACAGACAATCCTTTAATGTACCAATTTCAAGTCATTGGACTGATACGACAAGTACGGCAGGTACATCCCCCTTTTGGTAAGCGGTAACCATCTTTCATCCCTATCAGCCCCTGTTGTTTCCGGCGTTTGTGCCGAAACATGAACGAACTCAAATTTCTCAAGAAGGTGAAATCATGGACACGTGTGTAAAAGAATCCGCCAGTGAGTGGTTCAATACGATGCCCGCAACGGGCAGGATCTACCGGCTCATTGATGATGCACTGGATGCAGGAAAATCCCGAAACCGTGAGGATGCGATAAAGGCGCTGGGAGTGAGTGGAGACCCCCGCGCAGTGCGCCCGCTTGTGGACTGCTGCCGGGATCCGGATCCGGTGATCCGGCTGCACGCGATTGACGCCCTGAATAAACTGAAGAGTGGTCGTTCCGTGAATGCATTGGTGGAACGCCTGAAGGACAGGACAGAGAGACCGGAGATCCGCGAGCATGCAGCGGATGCACTCGCGTCCATCCGGAGTTACGGTGCCATCAACAGCTTACGAGAGTGTTCGCTCGATCCGGAGGAGATGCCTGTGATCCGGGCGTATGTATCGCACGTCCTTGAACGATCGGTGATCCTCTGACTCGTGCTCCCAGCACTTCAACGCTCACGATCCACCCCCCGGTCAGTCCGGGGGACCATCGTTTTTTTTGCAATGGAAAAAAGTGTTCATGGCGGGTTTGCCACAGGAACTTTTGGATCAGAGATATCCATAGCAGTGTTCATGGTGGTTTGCCACAGGAACCCATGGATACGACATATCCATAGCAGGAACCCGGCAGGATCATTACCGACAATTGACCGTTAACGTTCCTTCCTCACATCGATTACTGCGAGAGAGCGTGCTTGTATTCTGCGAGCAGGGCTTTTTCGTATTCCTGCACCTTTTTTGTCGGCACGTAATTGAGTGCCCGTGTCCGTTTGAGGAGCTCCCCGGTGATCGCGGCATCGTCCGTGAGTCCGAGTTTTTTTACTTCTGCGATGATCCAGTCCAGTTGATCAATCCCGGTCTCCTTGCCATCGACAAGTATCCGTTTGGTGGTGATCTTATCCGGGGGTATCCCGCCGCAGATCGAACAATAGTACCCGTCTTTGTCATCCCCGCCCATCGGATCACTCCTTGATCATGGTAAGTGACATCTTGAACTTCGTGATCGCAGAGAGGGCATGGGGGACGTTTGCCGGAAACACTATCGTGTCACCGGTCTTCATCGAAAACGTCTGTCCTGCCACCCAGACCTCACATTCACCGTCAAGGATCGTCACGACCGCGTCAAAGGGGGCGGTATGTTCAGAGAGTCCTTCGTTCTCGTCAAAGGAGAAGATCGTGATGTTCCCGGCTTTTTTCGATATGATCATCCGGCTTGCGACGGTTCCTTCGGCATAGTTCACGAGGGATGCGAGGTTGATGACTTTGCCGAATAATTCTTTTCTTTTGGCATCCTGCTGTTCCTTTGCATCAGGATGCCCTTGTGTGTATTCCATCCTCCTGCCTCCTTACCCGAATCTTTGTCTGAACCGGGATATGAACCTGTGTCTTGTACACTCACCGGATCTGGCATCCGCGCGCGACGTTCCAGGAACAGACTCATTCCCGGATCATGGTCAGGACCATCTTGAACCGCTGCGTGGCGTGCACGGCATGGGGTTTGTTCGCCGGCAGGATGATCATCTCACCCGGTCGGACGGTGAAAGGGGCGCCGGCAATCTGTACCTCTGCCTCCCCGTCCGTGACTTCCAGTATGGCATCAAAAGGGGCGGAATGCTCTGCCAGTTCTTCCCCTTCATCGAATGCGAAGAGGGTGATCGTCCCCGTTTTTTTAAAGACGATCATCCGGCTTGCGATGGATCCCGGCTGATAGGCGATAAGGTCGTTTGTCGCAAGTACTCGTTCCTTTAGATCTTCACGATTGGTCTCGGGCATGTCTACTCCTCCACATGGCGTGTTACCTGTGGTATCTGCACGTGGGAAGAAGAATTTTTTCCGGTCGGGAAGTGGGTGGAGTTTTGTGACGATCCGGAACCTGGAATCCACCTGATTGAAAAATACGGTTCTTCTCCCATTTTAGGATGACATCTGATCAGTAACAAGGCTGATTTAACTCACATTTCGATAAATTCAGTTGAATTGAGGTTTTTGATTCCGAAAAATCGGATCATTTTTTTGTTAAATGTTTTGTGATTGTAGATAATCATTGTGCCTTCCCACATCTATCGAATTATCCCCCGCACTTTCGTCGCTACGGGGGGGCACTGCGACCCCCCTTCGCTCCTCACCCTTCGGGACGTGCTCCTCCTCACCTCTGCGAGGTGAGGCAGTAAAGAGGATGCCTCCGCCTTCGGCGGCAGAA
>JAQTSH010000098.1 GCA_028711405.1 Methanoregula sp. | reverse complement strand
GGACCGAGCGTGATCTTCACGGTATCGGCGACCTTGTTCACACCGGTCAGGAGCGATTTTCGTGCTTCTTCGTCAAACATCAGTTGTTTCGATGACGCCATATGCCTTCACCTCACTCAATTTTTGCGAGCACGTCCTTAAACGGGACGAACACGTAGTTCTCATCCTCAATCTCGACTTTGTCGGCGCTGTAACCCCCGTAGATCACACGGTCGCCGGTCTTCAGCGGAAGGGTCGTGCCGTCATCGCGGGCTCCGACCGAGATGACCGTCCCCTCTTTCTTCTTCTCCTGCGCCGTCTCCGGGATGTAGATGCCGCTCTTTGTCTTCTCTTCAATCAGTGCCGGTTTGATCAGCACGCGTTCACCAATAGGAACAATTTTCATCGTGTGTCAGGCTCCTTGTGTCTGATTCTGCTACAGTGATAGGCAGGAAAAATATTTAAAATTTTTTTCGATAACATCGAGTTCATTTCGATTATTTCCAATACATTTAAAATAAACCCGGTCAAACCATTGATCCGGGAGTTTCTTTTTGTATGATCGGGCAGATCTTCCTCAAACATATCGAACGCCCGTTGAAACCGGATACCGACCGGGAGATCTGCTGGTTTTGTGACAGTCTCGGCATCGATAACGGGCGGGACGTCAACCATATTGCCGTGAAAATTATCATCGCGCTGTTGGAACAGATGCCGGAGAACCGGGGGATCCCGGTGGAGCAGATTGCCGACTCCCTTGACATCTCCACGTCGCGCGTGAACCATCACATCCGTAACCTCATCGACAACGGGCTCGTGTACCGGCACAAGCATAGGATCTACATCCGGGGCAGCAGCCTGTGCGCGATGGTGCAGGAAATCCGGAAAGATACGCTCCGCGTCCTCTCAGATCTCGAACTCGCTGCCGCAGACATTGACGCATCGTTCGGGATCAAAAACCGGTGAGAAGTTCACGCACGGTGAGGTGCCCGTACCCTGATCGGAACCTCCATCAGGTACGCGCCAGAAACATTCTGCATGGATGACAAGGCACGGGTGGAACGTGCGACCTTCGCCGCCGGGTGTTTCTGGGGCGTGGAGTCCACGTTCCGCCGGATTGAGGGCGTGCTGGCGACCATGGTCGGATATACGGGCGGAACGAAATCCAAACCGACCTACCGACAGGTGTGTTCTGGTAAGACCGGGCACGCGGAAGCGGTCGAGATCGTCTTTGATCCGGCGCGGGTCAGATATGAACAGTTGCTCGACGTCTTCTGGCAGTGCCATGACCCGACCCAGCTGAACCGGCAGGGACCGGATACCGGCACGAATTACCGTTCAGCGATCTTCTACCATTCTGATGCGCAGCGTGAGGCGGCAGAAACCGGAAAGCGGCGACGTGCGGAATCCAAAGAATACCGGGGCAGGACGATTGTCACGCAGATCGTTCCCGCGACGACGTTCTGGCGGGCGGAGGAGTCGCACCAGCAGTATTTCGAGAAATGCGGGCGGAGTTACTGCACGGAACGGCAGGTCTGGGAATAAGATCCAGCACCTGCCCCAACGGTTTACATCCTGCTACCCGGGTACGTCCCGGATACACCGGATGAACACGAATTTATTTTTTGATCTCTTCGGTCTCCGGTCCGGCTGCCCCACCCATGCGCATGGTGCGGAAGACCCCGACCACGATCGACCCGACAGCAAAGAGCGAGAGCAGGATGATCGCGTAGATGATGTAGGTGAAATTGTCCTTCACGATAGGAATACTGCCAAAGAAATATCCCGCCCCGAGAAACGCACAGATCCAGAGCACGCCGCCGATCACGTTGTAGGTGAGGAACCACCGGTAACTCATCTTCCCGACTCCGGCGAGAAACGGCGCGAACGTGCGGATGAAGGGGATGAACCGGGCGATCACGATCGTCAGTCCGCCATACCGGGTGAAGAACTCCTCGGTCTTATTGAGATGATCCCTCTTTATGATCGAGAACTTCTTCTCAAGCATCTTCATTCCCACTGTATGCCCAATCCAGTAGTTCGCCGTATCGCCGAGCACTGCCGCAAGGATGAGGGTGACGATCAATAATTCGACATTGAGATACCCGGTGCCTGCCAGTGCACCGGCAACAAAGAGGAGCGAGTCGCCGGGCAGGTACGGCATCACGACCAGTCCGGTCTCGCAGAAGATGATCGCAAAGAGGATCAGGTACGTCCAGAAACCATAGGATTCGATGATGCCGGGCAGGTACTTATCAAAATGGATTACGAGATCGAAGAGGAAGAAGAACGGATCCATTACCGGTTATATTGCACAGCATATCTCATAAAGGGATTCGTGTATTCTTCTCCGTGCATTCCTCCCACGGATTTAAAATTCTCGATTCCCGATCGATTGCCGTATGCAGCGGATTTTTTCCCATACCGGTTCCGGATCAGGGAATCCTTCACGATGTTCGATCGGGAATGCTTCTCCAGCGTTACCAGGGACAAGCATCGTGAAACTTTTTAGCATCGTCTGCCATTTGTCACCGCCTTGTACACCTCAAACCACGCAATACCTGCGATACCCGCCACGGCAGACAGGATAAGAGCAGGCATTGGAACAGCGCCAAACAGGAAGAGTGCCTGAAGTGCCGGGACAAAGAGCACGAGAAGCAGACATGCGATCGTCCCGGTCACCACCCACCAGAGCGCCCGGTTGGGCGACCGCAGGGAGGAGAGGATCGTGCCTGACCAGGACCGGTTCGTCAGGATCAGGCTGAGGTTTGCGACAACGATGGTCGTGAACGTGAGCGTCCGGACTTCAGGTTCAGAAAAACCGCGTGCAAGCGCCCCGGTATAAACCACAAGGACAAACGCCAGCACGACGACGCCTTGCACCAGGCTGAGGACGAGCGTCTGTCGGGTGAACAGTCCTTCGCCCGCCTTCCTCGGCGGACGGGTCATCACATCCGGCTCTTCTTCTTCCGACTCAAAGACGATTGAGCAGGCAGGGTCGATGATCAGTTCCAGAAAGACGATGTGCACCGGCAACAGGACGAGCGGCAGGTCAAAGAAGACCGGGAAAAGCGACATGCCCGCGATCGGGGCATGCACCGAGATGATATAGGCAAACGCCTTTTTGATGTTGTCAAAGATCCGCCTGCCGAGTCGCACCGCAGCAACGATGGACGTGAAGTTGTCATCGACAAGGACGAGCGACGCAGCTTCCCGTGCCACATCCGTACCCCTGCCCCCCATCGCAATCCCGATATCCGCCGCTTTGAGTGCCGGGGCGTCATTCACGCCATCGCCGGTCATCGCGACCACGGCACCGGTTGCCTTTGCCGCATTCACGATCCGGAGTTTCTGTTCCGGGATGACACGGGCAAAGATCGTGACGGTCCTGATCTGCTGCCGTAGTGCCTCTTCACTCATCCCCGCCAGTTCGGCGCCGGTGATGCACATGTCCGGGTTCGCAAGTCCGATCTGCCGGGCGATGTGGGTGGCGGTGAGCGGATAGTCACCGGTGATCATGATCACCCGCATCCCGGCTGCGTAACAGTCACCCACCGCATCCGCAACCGAGGGTCGGACCGGATCGGCAAACCCGACAAGCCCGAGAAATTCGAACGTGAACGCATGCTGCCCAACCGGGAGATCGGAGAGCGAGAATGAAGCCCGTGCCACACCCAGCACCCGGAGACCCTCGGCTGCCATCGCATCGATATGCCCGGCGAGTGCCTGCACCTCAGGCGGGGCGAGATGGCACAAGTCCGTGATCGCTTCCGGCGCTCCTTTTGCGGCGATTACGTACTCGCTCCCGTTCGGGGAGCGCCAGACATTCGACATGGCGAGGAGCGCCGGGGAGAGCGGGTATTCCTGCACCAGTTCCCAGTTCGTATGGATGTGTTCGGTCTTCCCGAAATCGCCGGCGCCAAGCTGGAGCAATGCCTTCTCCATCGGGTCGAAGGGATCTTTCTTACACGCGAGGATCGCATACTCTGCCACCTCATGACAGACGTCCGGGACAGAATTTGTCCCCGCCGGGTCATGGGTGCAGTGCGTGCCGCGTGAGAAGAATGCCTGGACTGCCATGACGTTTTTCGTCAGGGTGCCGGTCTTGTCGACGGCGAGGACGGTCGCCGACCCGAGCGTCTCGATGGCGGGTACCTGGCGGGTGAGCACATTCTTCCGGGAGATTCGCCACGCGCCAAGTGCCAGAAAGACCGTGAGGACGACCGGGAACTCTTCCGGGAGGATCGCCATCGCAAGGGTGATCCCGGCGAGCAACCCGTTGATCCAGTCTGCCCGGATAAACCCGTAGAACAGCACGATGACGGCACAGAGACTGAGCGCGGCGACTGCGATGACCCGGACGATCCGCGAGATCTCGCGCTTCAACGGCGTCGCATCCCGCTCAACGGATTCGAGGACGATCCCGATCTTTCCCATCTCGGTGCGGGTACCGGTGGACCGGACTTCAAGGAGCCCCTGACCCTGCACGACCAGCGTGCCGGAGTAGACGACCGGCTGGTCATCCCCGCCGGGGTGCCCTTCGATATCAGTGTCGGGGGTGCCGGTATCGGCGGCAACCTTCCTCACCGGAACGGATTCGCCGGTCAGGAGCGATTCGTCCACGGTGATATTGTTCGCGAAACGAAGGATGCCATCTGCGGGAACCCGGTCACCTTCCGAGAGGATGAGCATATCCCCGTTCACGACCTCCCGACCGGGTATCCGTCTCTGTTCTCCGCCCCGGATGACAAGAGCTCGCGGGCTTGAGAGGTTCTTTAATGCCAAAAGTGCCCGTTCAGTCTTTCCTTCCTGGTACACGGTGATGGCGATGATGAGGACAACAAAACCTGAGAGCATCGCAGCTTCGGCGAGATCTCCGAGCACGAAATAGACAAGCCCGCTTGCGACAAGCAGGATGAACATCGGTTCCTGGATCACCTCAAGGATGATCCGGCTGGTACCCCGGCTCTTCGATGACGGGAGCTCGTTATACCCGAGGGTCGCGAGCCTCTTTGCCGCCTCATCTTCCGTGAGCCCGGTGACGGTCTCGATATCTGCCGGTGTGGTCATGGCATTGGCGTTCGTTGCCCCGAAACCCGGGATTTCCCCCATATCCGGGGGCGTATCCGGTTGGTTGAGAGTCCGGCGCGTGCGATTACATCACCATCGCGTTCCGTTCATAAAAGTGTTCATGCCAGGTTTGCCACAGGTACCATGAATAAGAGATATCGATAGCCGGCTGACTTCCGCGATACAGACCGTAAGCAGACAACGGGATCTCCGTTCGGGATCCCTGCACATCCTCCGGCGGGGATGGACGCGATGCTCGTCCCCGCCTCCGAACGCTTTTTTATCTCTCGCGGTCAATATCAGACTATGGTAAGGCAGGAGGAGCGCGAGGAGATCATCCGGACACTGCGGAATGTGCTCGCGACCCTGCCCTCCGTGCGGGTGGCATATCTCTATGGTTCGTTCCTCACCCGCGAGGATTTCAGGGATATTGACATCGCGCTTCTCATCGATACCGCTTTCGCCGATAACCAGATGCCCGTATACGCAGCACGGGCGGGCGATCTTTGCGAAAAGGCATTGGACTTCCGGCATGAATGCGATGTCAGGGTATTAAACGATCAGCCCTGCTGGTTCCAGTACGAGGTCATCAGCACCGGGTTGCCGGTCTTTATCGCGAACGCAGATGAGCGGTTCGATTTTGAGACGCAGTTGCTCATCGAGTACCAGGACATGAAATACACCTACGATCTCTTCGACCGGGAATATCTCGCGAAGGTCTGACATGCGACTCCTTGCACAACTCCAGACACTGGATGATGCGCTCCTCGCGTGGCAACGCTACCAGCAGATCCCGTACGAGAAGGTGGCGCAGGACATCGATACCCAATATATGATCCGTCATGCGATGCTGCTCGCTATCCAGGCATCGATTGACCTGGCAACCGGCATGGCGGTGACAAAAACCTCGCGGCGACCGGACACGTACCGGGAAACATTCCATCTGCTCGGAACGTATGGGGTGATCCCGGAGGAGCTCGCGGGGGAGTTATCAAACCTTGCCGGATTCAGGAATATTCTCGTGCATGAGTATGCCCGTCTTGACGTGAAACGCGTGCACCGGACGCTCATGGAGGATTG